>NZ_JBFTZQ010000027.1:0-64204 GCF_056406715.1 Arthrobacter sp. P1_B11 | reverse complement strand
CCCCGCCCAGCGGCCGGGCCACGAAAGCGACCGCAAACGCGGCGAACACCGAGAGCAGAGACGTCAATGGGTCTGTCGATGGGAAGAAGAGTGGCGCAAGAAACACTGCCACTGAGCCGTACGCAATGAAGTCGAACCACTCGATGAAATTACCGATGGCTCCGGCGCTGATCGCGCGCCGCCGGTCAGCCGGGGTCAAAACTGGTGTGTTGTCCATGTGCCCTCCTACAGGCAATTCTTCCGCTTCTTCGCGGGCGAACAGCGACGTGATCGCCATCACGACCACAGTAGGACCGCCGATGCCCTGACCTCCAACAGGGGTTTTTGGCTCATTGACCGTTATCCGATGTAAGAACCAACTGCATCTTCACTTCCGCCCCGGCCTTCCAGGGACTCCGCGAAATTTTTCGGCCATTCCTTGAACCAGGGAGCGCCGCCGTCCCAGCCTTACCTTCCCCCGAGAGATCCCGATCGAAGGCGAGCCCGCAGACGTTGCTGAAATCGTCCAACCGTACGCCGATTGGCTGTCCAGCAGTGACCTTCCCAAGCTTTTCATCAACGCGGACCCCGGAGGTCTTGTAGGTGAGCAGCGAGAGTTCTGCCGGGCTGGGAAGGTGGCAGTCCTGATTGAACATCTTTCCGGCTTCGTCGTTAAAGCCGTGTTGATACTAGGCTCATGAACTGACCCCAGCCGTTGAATCGAGAGGACTTCTCACTCTCTTCTTCAAGCGCGCATGCAGGGGCAAACGCGAGGACGTCCGGAACTGCAATAGCCGAACATCCTTGGGCCGACCCGGCACATCGATGCGCCGGCGGCAAGAGAGTTGAATGCTGAAATAGCTTGCCAAGAACTGTCATCAACAAAGCTGCGAATCGCGGAAGGCCGGCTGCGTCCTTCGGGGAAGGAGATGGCGTTAGCATATCCCAGTCCATTAGCTGTCCACCGTTCCTTGAATTCCAGGACGTGAGCCCGAACTCTCTGCGGCCGGTCTCACGACAACACTAGAGCTGATGCTCCTTTTGCATCCAACAGGGGTTCAGTACCCATTTACCGTGATTCACAGTGACGCTCGAGCCGCACGATTTTGTTGTGGCGCGCTGTACATGCCTGCCGGCCCTATCGCCTCCCTGACCGCGCCACTCACGTCTGTTCTCCTCAAGCACTGTGATGGGTCTAGGCGCCTTTGCACTCCCATTTCGGCACGCCGATAATGGACGTTTTGTCGTTCTGCCTAAGGCCCGAGAGGAGTGAACGCGCGCGACCAGTTCTGGATCAACGGGCTGGTCGGCTGCATGGGGAGAGAAGTGGGCAAAAAGGAGGTGTGCACATTGTGCACACCTTTGCCTTCGGACCCGACCTTTTATGTCTCTGAACATGGGTGACAGTTCTGCATCAGGACATCGGTGACAGTTCCGGATTCTTGGTGGTGACACTTCTGCCATTCTGATGGGTGGATGAGTGGAGTTGAACCTGTTGATCCTCGTGTCCGTTTAACGATCTCGCAGTGGCCGGATGATGCGCCGCGTAGTGCTGTGACGTCGTTCTGTGCCGAGCATGGCATCTCCCGTAAGACGTTTTACGTGTTGCTCGGCCGGGCCCGGGCCGAGGGCCCGGCTGCGGCGTTGGAACCGCGGTCCCGCCGGCCGCGCACGAGCCCGTCCAGGATCAGTGACGAGGCCAAGGAGGAGGCACTCCGGGTGCGGGCGGCGTTGGAGCGCTCGGGCCTGGACCACGGACCGATCAGCGTGTTCGAGAAGATGAAATCCATGGGCCTGGAACCGGTGCCCTCGGTTGCGTCGCTGGCCAGAATCTTCCGTCAAACCGGTGTCGCGAGGCTGGAGCCGCGGAAGAAGCCCCGGGCCGCCTACCGCCGGTTTGTTTACCCGGCCCCGAACTGTCTGTGGCAGCTGGATGCGACCGAGTACGTCCTCACCGGTGGCCGTAAATGCGTGATCTTCCAGCTCATCGATGACCACTCCCGCTTCGCGGTCGCCTCCCACGTCGCCGCCGGGGAGACGTCTGAGGCCGCGATCGCGGTGGTGAAGAAGGGCATCACCGCGCACGGCGTACCGCAGAAACTGCTCACGGACAACGGGGCCGCGTTGAACCCTTCACGGCGGGGCCATCAAGGCCAGCTCCTCACGTACGTCACCGCCCTGGGGATCGAGGCGATCACCGGGAAACCGTACAAACCAACCACGCAGGGCAAGAACGAACGCTTCCATCAGACCCTCTTCCGGTTTCTGGACAAACAACCCCTCGCCGGGACCCTTGAACAGCTCCAGGAGCAGGTCGACGCGTTCGATCCTCTATAACACCGAACGCCCGCACCAAGGCCTACCCGGGCGGATCACGCCGCGACGAGCATGGGACGCCACACCCCTCGCCGAGCCACCACACCCGAAACCTGTCCCGGCCCTTACACAGGACGGGACCCGCGGCAGCGGCCAGGCCACCCGCATCGCCTACCCCAACGGCAGAGTCACGATCAACAGCGTGGTCTACATGATCGGCAGACCCTTCGCCCGGCAGGCCATCCACGCGCTCTGGGACACCGCGACGATCCAGTTCTTCAATGAGCAGGGCACCCACATCACGTCCTACCCCTGCCCACCGGCCGGGACCAAATCAGTCGGAAACGGCAAGCCCCCAGGACGCACCGTGAAACAACCCACAACCGTCACCGAAGTCCTGATACACGAAATGTCACCGATCTCCTGATGCAGAACCGTCACCCATGTCCCGAGACATCACAAGAAGTGGGCAAAAAGGGGGTGTGCACATTGTGCACACATTTGCCTTCGGACCCGGCCGTACCGGTACCGGACTGGCTTGTATTGGGGATGTTTTCTGGACTTCCCAGTGTTTACAAGGGCTGGAATGCAGTTCGAGTCCCACCTCGGGCACGTGTTTTCCTGTTCAGGGGCTTACGGGCCTCTGAGTGTGCACAAACTGTTCACATGAGGGCCCCTCCCGGGGCCCTTTTTGTTGGTGGCCGATGCTGTGGCCGGCGGCTCCCTGTCTGATTCCTCGATGTTTTTGGTGCGTGTTACCTCTTCATTGTCGTTCAGCGAGTGGGCGACATGACCTGTTCCGGCTGTGAAAGATCTTCTCTACTTTTCAGTCGCTTCCCCGTCATGTCGGGATCAAGATCTGCTGGGCGGTCTGGCAGGGTGATGTGGTTTGTCGATGCGATGGTGCTGCCGCGGTAGACGAATTCGGCGTTGATCTGGCTCGACTGGGTCGCCTTCAGCGGGGAGGGTCAGTCCGTCGTGGGTATCGCCGTCGTACTGGGAAACGGTGTTGTCTCCGACGAGGAGCCCGTCACGGATGGACATTCCGGTGTACACGGCAAAGAGCAGGCTGGCGTCGTGGGCAAGGTAGTCCGCGGCTGGCGGGCACCGGGGTGTCTGTTAGATTTGTGCGTCGCAGTTCCCGGGCGAGCTCGCGTCTGATTGCGTCGGTGGCTGTTGCTGGCCGGATGGTCCGCAGCGCGGCGGCGGCCTTGTCGGCACTGAGGCCGGGATCGACGCCGCCGGGTATCAGTTCGCGCAGGAGCCGGTGCAGGCGGTTGAGCAGCCGGGCGCGTTCGTGGCCGAGGTCTCCGCGGCGTTCTGCCAGCAGGCGAAGAATCGTGCTCTGGTTTTCGGCGGTGACTGGGCGCAAGTTCTCCTGCCGAAGGGCAGTGACGGCAACAGCGAACGCATCGGCCGGGTCACTCTTGCGGCCACCGCCGGTAGAAAGGACTCTGACCTTCATGGCCAGTGTCGAGGGGACATCGACAACTGACTCCCTGCAGGCAACAAGGATCGGGGCGATTCCGCGTCCCAGTCCGTTGGCACCCTCGATAGCGAATCTGCGTTCGGGCCATTGCGCGACCCAGCCCAGCAGTTGCTTGGCGGTGCCCGCGTTGACCACGAAGCGCCGCACCGCGAGCTGACAGCCCGAGGAATCGATGGCTGAGGCGGTGATGGAGGATTTATGCGGGTCGATGCCGATAACGATCACGTCCGGGTTCCTTTCGCCGATGTCGGTGATGAATCACCCGTGGCGGGCACCCTGACTTGAAGTGTTTGCATGCCTCTGTCGAGCCACGCCCCGGGCGGGTGTCAGCGGCGCGGCACGCTATCAGTGAGCCAACCCGGACGATACCGGGCGGCAAGGAGCTTGCGGACCTGTGCCGGCTGACACCCTGGACGCTACAAGACTGCAGATCCTGCGGCATCCCACCATCAATGAAACAAGTCAGGAGCCTGGCCAAGAGGCCCCATCAACGTCTTGTCTGCCCGCCCGGCCGGTGTTGCCGCCCCGCGCTCGAGCGAAAGGCACTTCCATCATGACAAATCAACGCACGGTTGTTGTCGGCGTCGACACGCATGCGGACACCCATCACGCAGCGGTCCTGGACGCAGGAACCGGCGAAATGCTGGCAGACCGGCAGTTCCGGGCCGACCAGGCCGGCTACGCGGCTTTGGCAGAGTTCGTCCTGGCGCACGGTGAACCGGTGCGGTTCGGGGTTGAAGGCACCAACTCCTACGGAGCAGGTCTGGCCCGCCACCTGCACCGCAACGGGTTCGAGGTCGCAGAAATCGTCCGCCCCAACAGGGCCGCGCGGCGCCTGCGCGGCAAATCCGACCCTCTGGACGCGGTGGCCGCCGCCCGGGAAGCTCTTGCCCACGATGACCTGCCGGCACCTAAACTCGCCAACGGTCCCGTGGAATCGATCCGTGTCCTGCACCTGGTGCGTGACTCGGCCGTGCAGGCCAGGGCGAACGTGCTGCGCCAAATCAAGGCCGTTCTGGTCACCGCCCCTGCAACCCAGCGCGAGAAACTCGCCCGGCACACCGGCAAAGCCCTGCTCGAGACCCCGCGCCGCGTCCGCCCGGGTGAAGTGCTCGCCGGGACCGAGGCTGCCACCATGATTGCCCTGCGCCACCTCGCCCGTCGCCACCACGGCCTAACTGAAGAGATCGACGAAGCCACTGACCAGCTCCGCGCACTCGTGCAGGCCACCTCTCCGGCCCTGCTCGCGGCCAAGGGCATCGGCATCGTGACCGCCGCGCAATTGCTGGTAACCGCAGGGGACAACCCGGAGCGGATCAAGAACGAAGCCGCGTTCGCTGCCCTCTGCGGCACCAGCCCCCTGCCGGAATCCTCCGGCAAGACCACCCGCCACCGCCTCAACCGAGGCGAAGATCGTCAAGCCAATGCAGCGCTCCACCGCATCGCCCTGACCCGGATGAACAGCGAACCACGCATCAGGGCCTACATCCAGAAACGAACCAGCGAAGGCAAAGGCACCAAGGAAGCCATCCGCTGTCTCAAACGCGCCATCGCCCGCGAGGTTTACCGGCTCCTGACCAACCCGCCCACCACCCCGGGAACCGAGGACCTACGCCCGGCCCGACTCAAACGCGCCATCACCCTTCAAACCGTCGCCAACCACTTCGGAGTCCAACCCGCCCGGATCTCAGAGATCGAACGCGGAAAACTCCACGACACCGCCCTAACAACCGCCTACCGGCAATGGCTTAACGCCGCTTGACGAGACATAGGAGCATCAAACAGCGAAGTTGCTTCTGGTGGTTGATGGAGGCGGGGGAGTGGGGCGGTATGACGCCGTCGAATCCTGCGGAGTTCGTCTGGAATCTACTGTGTTAAGTGTGGGCCGAGTGCTTTGCGAGGGCGAGTTCGGTATGTTCGACGAGGGACTTGTCTGTGAATACAGAAGCACCGCGCAGCTCTCATCTCTCCTGCATTGGTGCTCGGCGAACGATGAAGGCTCTACAATCAGCCTGCACGGATTGGCTTCCGAACCGCTAGTTACTGTGCGATCGCCAAGTCGAACAGCTCTGCCGCACCGGCCCGGCACCTCTATGAAACGCCCATATCCTGCCATGTGTCGTGCTGCCGTCAGGGAGTAATCAGGTGTCACTGTGCGGTCTAAGAGTTTCTCGACCCATGGTCAGAAAAGAAGAATCTAACCCTATTTGGACGACCCCTGACCACCTGCCTGACGTCAGGTCGGGGTGTACTTCAGACTGACGTCATCGCTGTTCCTCTAGGGGCAAAACTGCCTCACCGATCCACCCGAGGTTAAAGCCGCGAACGACGCCGCCGCTAAGAACCCACATGTCCGATTTGCGCGTGTTTGCCGTGCCAAGTATAGGACCGATTGACGACCGGCGTACGTATCAAGGGTTTTGGATGGCACGTGCGAGTCCGGAGCCTGTTGATGAAGACCAGCCGAAGCCCTTAAACCAGACAAATGCGGCGACGCACCAACGGATCAACAGTTGCCAGGAGCCAGCTACGAGCGCCTGGCTGGCACCATGGCCCAGGATCAGCAGGCCGTAGCCGGCCAGCCTCCCTCTGCGACGAACCATTAGCCTCGGCCGTTTTGTTAGCCGAGCGTTACGAGGCGTACCTATGTGACAAGCGTCCGGGAATTTTTTTGACGGCGGCCGGCGGCACAGTTTCATGACCGGGAAGGCCATCGTCTCATCCCTTGCTGTTTACGGTTCATGTAGACAGGCGTAACTTCGTTCTGTGTCAACAAGCGAAGGAGGTGTCGCGAGGGGATTCTGACGCCGGGCATGGGCACACACTGGACCGGTTTCGCGAAAATGCCGCCGACTACGATTCCCGTATTTTCGAGCATCCTTTGTGGTGCCCACAATCCGATTCAGCGGGTGCGATGATCCTTTTGTCTGTTGTCGTTCGCGTGTTCGAGGGCGTCGGCAAGCAAGCCGAAGGGGCTAGGGTGCGGCCCCCGTAGTCTAAAAGATGTTTTGCTGAGGAGGCGGAGCTCATGTCATGGCCATTGAAGGACCTTATAGTCTTCAGGATTGAGAAGGCTGATTTTTACTTGCTGCAGACTTGGCTGGCACATAAACGGCCGGACGTTTGGACCCAGCTCGAAAAGATCGGCCTCGAGGAATTACCTGAGCACATAGCCGTTATTCAAGTCGATCATGAACGCCGCACCGTGTGGTGCGTGGCTTCCTACCCCAGCCAAGGGTATCCGCCCGAAGCACAACAGAAGTTGTCTGAGTTTTGGGCCTCAATCGACGCAGGGGTTCCTTACCCAGTCAGTGGTGATGAAGTGCGTGGGCTTTCACCGGACTCAGGCTCTTACACTATTGCGGTAGCGTCGCTAAGAGATGATCGGGGAACGCACGGCATCCGGGTGATCACTTGATATGGCGATCCCCTGATATGCGGGCCCCTTTGGGCTACTCCGCTGCCACCTTCATTCGCTCCCTGAACGCAATGGCGGCGGCTTCGGCTCTTGTTTTGACTCGAAGCTTTGTCAATATGTGGGAAACGTGTACCCCTGCTGTTCGTTCCGTGATCAGGAGCTCGCGGCCGATTATTCGATTGGAGGCGCCGTGGGTGAGGAACTCCAGTACTTCCAGTTCCCGGGCCGTAAGCCCCCACGGAAGTGATGGATTCTTGCCCGGCGCCACTTGGTCCGCCAAAACCAGATTGGTGCTTAGCGCCTGCGCTTCAATGCCCTGGATGAGCTGGCTAGCGCCGAGAGCAATGGCCTGGGATCTTGCCTTTGAAAGCAATCTAGTTGCGCGTCGACGATTCCTGTGGAGGTCCGCGCTCCCAGCAGCGTTAAGGCACCGAATAGCCCAGAGCGGATTGCTGAGGCTTTCCCACTGTTGAGCTGCCTTCAGCCACTCCGGTGTGGACTGTGCTCCTGATACCGCAGCGAACGCGGCGCCGAAAGTTGTTGCCCAGGCCTGCTGGACGACACCGGAATTTTCCGCCGCTGCTCTCAATCCGGCGGTACCCAGAAGTTTAACTCTTTCTTCGATGGATGAGTTGGCCATGAAGGGCCGGGCGCCGGAGGACGCGAGAAGGCCCAACGTTGCCATGTAGAGCACGTCTCTGGGTTCCTCATGGAGGGCGGGGGACTCCAGGGCCTGAACTGTGGTGTTCAGTGCATTCACATATTCACCCGAGGCCAGAGCGACATCAGCTGCCATGGCTGTGAGTTGAAATTGAACTCCTGGTAGTACGGATTTCCTAATGTCCTTCAGGGCAGTTTCCATCCAAGCCAAGGCCTCCACCTGTTCTCCACGATATGCCAGTATGAGCGCGGCGGTGCCGTGAAGGCCGGCTTTGATTTCGTACCCGACCGCGTCCTTGAGTCCCTTGCCTACCCATGTCATTGCTTCGTCCCAGCGCCCGAGCCATTCGAGACAGCTCACGAGGTTACTAATGCACAGGCCGTTTACACCTAGGTCGAGATGGAGTTCCCCTGCCAGAAGGTAACCTTCTAGGGCATCTCCCGCGGCCGCTTCGTAGCGTCCGGCTTCCTGAAGCACGAAAGAGTGATTATTCAGCGTGCGGAGGAGGTTTTCGCCTGCGTCATGCTGGCGGGCGAGGGCCAGAGCCTGGTCAAGTATCTCCACGCCCTCATCTATCCGACCCGCCAAGGCGTAGGCTATCCCTGTGGTGGTCAGCGCGTTCGCCCGTGTCTGCCCTGAACGGTCACCGGGCTGCTCTGCGCACAGAGCCAAAACTTGGGCGGCGGCTTCCATGGCCTCTTCTGCTTGCCCTGAACCAATCAGAGCGCCAGCAAGAGTCGCAGTGATTTCGGCTTTCCGCAGTACGCTGACGCCCTCAGCTGACCCAGCGCGACGGGCTGTTAACCGGGCGCGTTCCACTGCTGCCGGCCCGTCGCCTGCCCACCGCAGGTACTGGACCAGTCTTTCGGCCAGATCCAACTCGTCAGCGATCTCGGGCTCCATAGAATCCAAGGCCTGCTGAGCCAACCGTGCCGCCATAGCAGCATTACCTGCACGGTATGAGGCTTCCGCAGCGATTGGCAGATGATTCATCCATTTGCGGCGCTCCTCTGATGCCGGGGCCGACCTTTCACTGAGCAGCATTGCTTGCTCGAGGTGGTGCCATTGCTCCTTGTACGCACCGCTGGATGAAGCTTCGTCTGCCGCGAGGAGGTAGGCCTCGAAGGCACGTGGCGCTTCACCCGCTTCCCTCCAGTGGGTAGCCATCTTAGGCGTGCGGAAAGGCACATCCTGTGTTGCTGACTCATACGCGAGAGCTAGCGCGCGGTGGATGCTTGCCCGGGCCTCAGGTCCAAGCAAATGCGTGGCCGCTTCCCCTATCAAGTCGTGCGCCAGAGCCACCGTTTCAGTCGAAACGTCAAAAATCAGGATGTTTTGATTGACCGCCTTAATGATCTGTTTCTCCGAAGAGACAGCATCACCCCCGAACGCCCGGGCCAAAATGAGGAACTCCATACTGCCTCCCGCAAGAGCCACAGTCTGTGCAAGCCGCCGAACGTCTTCGCCAGCAAGAATTAACTGGGACGAAAGAAAATCCAGCAGACTGGCAGGAAGCGTTGCGCGGCTACTGTCACTCGCGGCGCGGGCCAGCGTGAGGGCGTAGTAGGGATTGCCAGCCGCCCTTTTTAGAAGTTCTTCAGTCCTGCCGTCATAGCCTGCTTTCTTTAGCAACTGGACTATCGCCCCGTCTTCTAGTGCTGAGAGGCGGGCATGATGGCAGAGTTCCAGACGCTCCCATTCAGGCCACAGGTGCCGCAGGGACTGATTCATGTCAGGGGAGACGCGGAACGCGACGGCCAAAAATATGGGGGCGCGGGGTAGTTCCGCGATTCCCGACGCGAGGAGGCCTAGGGAGGAGTCGTCGCTCCACTGGAGGTCATCCAACACAACCAGCAAGGGCGTTTCGTCTGCAGTTCGGACTAGGGCCTGCCAGAACGCCGCAGCCTGGGAGCGTGGGCCTCCCTGCACATCACTCTGCAAACAGCGGGCAGCCCGACCCAAGTTCTCAAGGGCACGGGTGCTCAGGGTCCCCCGGGGCGAATCGAGCGCCTGCGCCCATGGAAGATAGGGCAGTTCATGGCCCACGAGAGCGGGACTTCGGCCGCACAGCGTCGCGCCGCCTCTGGACTCCCACGACAAAGTCGCGCAATCGAGTAAATTGGTCTTCCCAATCCCGGCCGGCCCGGACACAAGCATTATCTGGCCCGATCCGCCATAAGCCAGGTCAAGTCGGGCAGATAAGTGGGCAAGCTCAGAGCTCCTGCCAAAAATCATCATATTAGGACGACCTCTAGTGGCGCGGTCCTTTAGGCTGCGAGGCAACTACTCCAACTGCCAGAGTCGGGACAGCCCAATATATCCAACACTCCCAATTTAGTGATGTCTGCGGGTAATAGTAAACGCGTGGTTGGTAGTCGACCCGCTGTGGCCCACTCAAAATGCCTGTGGGCTCACTTTGAAGTCCGGCTAGAGGCTCAACCTCTGTGATCGTTAGTAGAAGGGAAGTTCAGTTGCCAATGCGGTCACAGAATAGGAAATGGACGGGTCGCTTTCGTCGTCCCTCTGGACCCAGGCCGTAAAATCTTTCAATGACATAAAGCAGTAGTAATCGCAGTACCGAAGGTTCTGCTTCGTTTTCTCGTCGGCAACCGCAAGGTCCCTCTCGGGACGACCGGCGTGGTGGTCCAGGTTCTGTGCCCCACTCGCGAAGGCGCGGGATGGTTGCAGCCCTTGAAGAGTGATGGCTGGCGACTGGTCGATGATGGACGGCGGTGATGCCTTTAGCTGGCGATGTTGTTTGCCGCGGTCTTTACTCATTTTGTGCTTCTCCTCGGTTGTTATGTTTGTTCAGTTGCCAGAGGCTATGGGCGTGATTGCCCAGACTTTTGGGACCGCCGGTTAAGGGCCCGGTGTGACCGTCACTTGAGATGCGTTATACGTCCTTTGGAAGGAGCGGCCTGAACCCGGCACCGTCGACAATGTCGCCACCTGAATTTCCACGTGCGTTTGAGGGACATCGCCCGCTATGTAGCGGGCGATGTCGGGGTCAATACTGTGGTCCTGAGCGGCGCCGCTTTAGAACTGTGCCGGGTCGGTCCGGCCATAGATGAGACCGTTGGCGTTGGAGTAGCCGAGGTCGATGAGCGCTTCGACGTGCAGGTGCGCGCCGACGTATTCGGCCGGGCCGATGGCTTTCGTGTTGCCGGAAAGCCCGATAACTTGCCCCTCCCGGACTTTCATCCCGGCAGGGGCCATGTTGTTATCGGACAGGTGCGCGTAAACGCCGATGCCCCACGGGTGCTGGATGACTGAACAGATGCCAGGAAATCGCTTATAGAGGAACCATCGTGACGCCCACCCGACCCAAGAATCATCGCCCGGGAGGTTAGTGGCCCAGTCCGCCCACAACACCGTTCCTCCAGCCATGGCGCGGACAGGCGTACCGATAGGACAAGCGATGTCCCGACCAGCGTGGCCAAGCGGTTGGTAGTTGCCGTAGAGGTAGACGAGGTAGGCGATTCCGCTGTTCGGGTCCGGACTTGGTGCCACACCGGCCGTCGCCCCTCCTCCGAAGTCCTGCGAGACCGGGAACGTCTCTGGAACTGGTCTCACCGAACGATTCCTTCCGTTGGTCGTGCGGAAGCTGCGGAGACAAGCTCATTCGGTGCGCACGGACTTCTGTAATTGCGGACCCGTGCTGGGGCGCCGATGGTCCTGTTGATAGCGCGATGATGCGGATTCACTGATGGTCTTTCTGAACGTGTTGGGATGGCACAGCACCACAAGGAGTTCAAGTCATGCTGTTGCCTGTGGGTGGGGTACCAGAGCTCCCGGTGCGGACCCGATCGACCGGGAGCAGATGGCATAGTCGTCGCTTGCATGAACTGGGCCTCAGTCTTGAGCCCAGGTAAATGACACGCGGGCACCGCCCGGTATGTTGCGAATGCCCCGGACCGAAAAAATTTCCGTCCAGATTCCAAAAATCTTCGGCTTCCAGAATGTGAGGGGCGCGTCGTTGGCGGCCTCATTCACATAGATGGCGTTCTCGTTGGAGGCGTACCCTTTGGCCTCGATGCGGTATTCGGCGCCGTTCCCATCGCGCAGGATCATTCGTTTGTCCCACCCTTCAGGGCTCTGGTTGTTGAGTCGGAAGGCCACGGCGTTCGGATCTATCACTCCGTGCTCGATATGGGTTTCGATGACGTCGCCCTCGGAGGAGCCGATAACTCCGTCATCCGATGAGAACCATGTGTCGTTTTGGGGATGCGGGTATCTTGTCGAGGGAATGAACGCGGCAGGGTTGAGAGGGAACCCGTACGCGGTTAGGAAGACACCATCGCCTTTGTCGGCGGCTTTCGTCGCCGGTATTTCCCACGCCAGATGTACTGCCACCGCTGCCGCGACTATGGGCGCCACGACGGCGGAAACCCCAAGCGCGGCCAGGAATGCCGTAATCGCGCGCACGTCTCCATTGGTCAGGGTGTCCGTGAATTTCGCAGTTTCTTCGTGATCAAGTTCGATACGAAGATAAACGCCGTTGTAGGTAACTTTGGACATTATTGAATCCTTTGCTGGGTTTTGTTTGGTGTATCTCAGGCTCCTGTCGGTGCCAGGTAGATTGAGTCTGTTCCCACACAGCGGTCTCAACATCTGCAATGCGACGTACTCGGGCAGGCCAAAACCCTTAGCCAAGGCAGCCGATACGAGAGCGACCTCCGTCACAGGCAGATAATGCAGTCATCGGAAACATGGCAACGCTTCGGAGCCCACGGACGACATCCCCGGGAGATAAAGTCTGGGTGTGGTTTTCTAGGCATCCCGAACTCCGCGGCGCCGGCCCCAGCCGGCATCCAACGTGTAATGCCGGCCCCTAACGCATGGAGCGGCCCTCCGGCCATCGCGCTAGGTCTGGACCTTTACGAGCCTGCAAATCCAGGCGCCACACTGAACGGAGGCACCGAATCGTCCTCCCCTGCGACAGCACGGATCGCCGCTACCGCCGGAAACCACGTACGCGAGAACCGGGTTGGTTCCCGTCGCCGCGGGGCGAACATGTGAACTAAAGCTTTTGACCCCGCCGCATATGTCGAACTGCGGATGTTGAAACAGGGGCGCTGAAAGAAACTCGATGTGTCCGGGCAACCAGCCGGCACTATTCGAGGAAGGTAAAGAGAGTGGACACTCTTAATTCAGGCGTTACTCTGTCTGCGAATTCGTCCATTGCATCCAGTAACGGTAAGTACACCCTTGTGATGCAAGGGGACGGCAACCTGGTCCTGTATGCGTTTGGGAATCAGGCTGTTTGGGACACGGGGACCTGGCAGCTGCCGGTGGAACACAGGCCAGATCGCGCCGTCATGCAGCCCGACGGGAACCTTGTTTTGCTCACTCCGGGCGGAGTCCCGGTATGGGCGACGCACACCGAAGGAAACGGAGGCTCAAGGCTCGTCCTGGGCGATGACCGCAACCTCGTTATCTACCGCTCCGACGGGAACGCAGTCTGGTCGTCGAACACGGTTTACGCTCCTGGGGCCGTGGTTACAATCAGCAAACTCAATGAGAACGTCGGCTACGCCAAGACCATGAGTACGGTCGGCACGCTCTACCGCTCGGGTCAGGCCGTGTGTTCCGTTTATACCAAGAATGACAACTGGACCGGAGGGCTAAGAGGGAAGGTGCTCCTCCTCGTGGTGGATGAGGGCGGTCATGCAATTTGGGTGTCACGTGAATTCGCGGCGGCGACCCGGTGCTCGGTCCCTGACCCGGCTTGCGCCTCGTATGGGCAGGAAACATTCCGTGACGACTTCCCTGAGGCAGTCGGGCGCTATGGCGCCCGGGTCGACGTGTATCAGGCCGACACACCGTCATACCGGGATCTAAGGAACGAGCTCATCGACGGAATTAAGGCTGCGGGCGACATTGCCCAAGAGGTCAAGGACGTCCTTGGCCAGCTAACTAAGTCCTAACACGACCTGCGTCGACTACCCCTCGGCGAACCCGGCCGTATGCGGTGTCAGGCATGGGACTCCTCAGTCCTCCCCGCAATCTTGCGGGAGGACTGAGGAACGCCCCTTGTCAGCAAATATCGGCGAGCCTGTCTGCGCTGTTTCTCGTCAGCCCAGGCGGGGCGTCAAACCCGTCATAGGACCACGCTCACAGCCGGCACATAGATACGGCACCACCATTTCTCTGCCTCCGGCAGGAGGATTCGGAAAGCAAATAGCAGGGAACCGGGCGACAGAACCACGGCCCTGCACTACATTTTGAAAGGAATTTTTCGTGGAAAAGCACACGGCCGCTTCCATGCCCCAATATCAGTTCACAGCGAAGACGACGCACGGAGAAATAGCAGCGGATACTTCATTGGACTTCCCTGTCAGCGCTGCCAGCGCCCTACTGTGGTTTGTCATTGCCCTGGTTATTATCAGTTTGGTTTCTATTGTGGTTTTCAAGTTCCGGCAACATCGTGCCCGAGAAAATACAACATCCCTGACTCGGCCTATTTTGGCCGTTCTATTGGTCGGGACGCTTGTCATCATGTCCGTTGCTTCTCTTATTTCGAGCAATGCTGACCTACAAAAGACCTTGATCGGCCCGATTGTTTCCTTGGCTTCTGCTGCCGCGGGATTTTATTTCGCCTCCGCTAATGCAACCGACGCCCGGCGGGATATGCTGGATGCCGCAACCGCCCATGCGTCGACCGTAGCCCCCAACCTGACGGGGAAGACCCTAGAACAGGCCCAATCTCTCATTACCCGCACTGATTTCACCCTCAAGGTGAACATGCCCGCACCGAAACCGGCGAGCATTATCCAATCGCAAACCCCAAGCCCCGGAGAAAGAATCGCTCCCTGGCAGGAAATCCACGTCTCGTAACCGAGCCGCAGAGCCAGGTGAAGCTGCCTCCGGTATCACGCAATACCGTGTCAGCCGGCGAGACAGCAGTCAGGAACGCCGGATGCGTCATTCGCGCCGGACACGATCAACAACTGATTGCTCAATTCAGTCGTCAAGATCCGGCAGCTCATAAAACAACCTGCCGTCAGCGCTTCGCACTTGACCCCGTCCACTTGGAGTCTAAAAAGGCACGGGTGCGCTGGTTCACAGACGTAGGATTATTTAGAAGCGCAAATCCCTTCAGCCGGGGCAAGTCCCTAATGAGCAAGCCGATAACAGCGCGGCGGTGATAGTCTTTTTGTATGGCACGTAAAACAGTAGTTACCCTTGAAGATGATCTCGATGGCTCAAAGGCCAGCGAAACCGTGAATTTTGCTGTTGACGGTGCGGAATATGAGATTGATCTCAACGACGAGCACGCTAACGAACTCCGCGAAACCCTACGCCGTTATACCGATGCCGCCCGTAAGACTTCTGGTGGCCGTGGCCGGCCAGTACGTAAATCGAGTGGCAATGACGCCAAGGCCATTCGGATGTGGGCTCTCGACAACGGTATTCAGGTCAATACCCGCGGCCGGATTCAGGCCGACGTGGTGGAGAAGTACCAAGCTGCCCACTAGCAACAGATGACAGCCAAGAGGCTAGTGAGTTCACGGGACTGACTTTGGCTATAACGGGCCCAGGACTGTAGAAAATCGGGCGGCCAACGTAACAATCAGGATCAGGCCTCATTTCGGCTTCTGATCTTGATTGGTTATTTACCCGAAGGTATCGCCCTATGCTGCGCACGGATTACCTGAAAAGTTTGTATCGTCTTACTTATAGCATTGGGTACCGGCACTGCTAGCCCGGGCGAACTTTCTAGTAACGTGGTTCCCGCTTTAGAAGGCCTTCGCCGCCCCTTGGAATCCTCAGCCGCTTTCGACTGACCCCCAACCGCCGATAACGGATCTTTTGTCAGCCGTGATGGAAGTGCTTTGGGTCGAAGGCAGTCCTATTCCGGGTAGGGTTTGCCTTGGCCGACGAAAGGGTCCAAATGAGCTATAAATATCGAACCGTCCGGGTTCGCGGCACCGACTTGATTGGAACCATTGCGCGAAAACACGCGAGCGCGCCCGAGATCTACGAAACCTCGAAGGACGCGAACACTTCAGTAGTTCCAGTGTTCTTCCAGGCAACGGGCGAGGTCCGATTCTTCGACAGGTCAATGCTGGAGGACGTCGTGACGCCGGCCAGTTAGCAGCGGTGGCGCATCCTCGGAACTGACAACGACGAGCTACCGTGGTCTCGTGCTGATCGCCGTCGGTGTGATGAACCTGGCATGGAGTCATCTTCCTGGAGCCCGCTGAGCCGAGGCTGCGTGCTCCCTGATTTCCTCATGGGGTTAGCAACGTACAAAGTCCGACGGGATCCGAGGTGAGGCGAATGGACCCAAGTCTGATGCCGGTGGCTCTTGAAGGCACTGGACTATACTCCGGGTTCGGGCTTGAGAGCTGTAGCTGCGTCAAGGGCGTCGTCGACGACGATGAGGTAGTTGTCCCGGCCCGCGGATAGCGGGATGGAGTGTTCGCCATACTTGCCGTAGGCGAGGTTCACGGCGTCGTCGGCGTTGGTGATGTTGAGGCGGCGCAGGAGGCGGGCGATATCGAGCATATCCTTGTCCCGTTCGGCGGCGATTTTCATGGCCAGGAGTGTTTCTGTGTCCGCTGCGCGGATGGTGAGTCCATCCAGTTGCTCCAGTTCGACCCAGGTGGCGTTGTCTGGAACGAAGGGCGATGCGTTGGAATTCAGCCATTCGGGCGCAAGGTCATAGTCCACGGCCATCTCGGTGACAACGGCGTTGACCGTGGTAAATCGGTCAACGCCATCGCACCGGGACCGGTGAACACTCCCATGTGGGCACAATTCGCAAAAGACTCAGGACCGGACGCAACCGCCAACCGGGCCAAGCGCGCCGCGCAACTTCCAATGCGCCGGTTCGCCGAACCCGACGAAGTCGGCCGCGCCATCCTTTTCCTCGCCGACCCGGACAACCGCTACATCACCGGCGTGACACTCGACGTGGCCGGAGGTGCGCACCTCGGTATGGGGACCTGAGCGTGAGGTCGCTGGAGGGTCCGAGCCCGGCAACCGTGATTTCGGGCAAAAGCGCGGGCACGAGGGGAGGGACCGTGGGAAGTCCAATGATTCCGGAGCAGCGGCAGAAGGAGCTGCTGCGCCTCCTCCGGACGGCTGGAGTCCTGAGCATCCGCGACATCACGGAACTCCTGAGGGTCTCGTATATGACCGTGCGCCGCGACATCTCCAACCTCGAGGCCAGCGGCCACGTCGTAGCGGTCCAAGGTGGAGTCCGCCTGGCGGAGAATTCTGGCACCCAGCCGCCGGCCGAGCGCTCGTCACGCTCTCAGCTCAGCCTGCAGCACAAGCGGGCCGTAGGCGAACTCGCGGCGGCCCTCGTCGAAGACGGCATGGTCGTCTTCCTCGACGCGGGAATCATATGCGAATTGGTCGTCCCGTTCCTAGCCGCCCGCAAAGGCATCACCGTCGTGACGAACTCGTACTATGCCGCGGCTGCTCTCTTCGATTACCCACAGATCGAGACGATCCACACGGGCGGCACGATCGACGTTGATAGCCGCTCGAGCAGCGGCCCCTTCGCTGCCGCGACCCTTTCCTCGGTGAACCTCGACCTCTGCTTCCTCAGCACTCAAGCTTGGGACGTCGAGCACGGGGTCACCACGACGTCGGCCGAGACGGTTCTCCTCGAGCGGGCGGCGCTCGACGCGGCGTCCTTGGGCGTCCTGCTAGCCGGCAGCGAGAACTTCGGATCCCTTGAGCGCTTCAACATTGTGCCCCTCGCGAAGCTTCACGCTATTGTCACGGACTCAGCTCTCGCTGAGCCGACGCGGCACGCGATCCAGGACCTTGGCGTTGGAATCCATATCGCCGAGATCTGACTCCCCAGAGCCGCTATGCCCTTCGCGAGCGGTGTCTGCGGCTCTGGAGGGCGTGGAAAAGGACCATCTTCGATGGCAGAACGAGCCAGATCCGGGGAGGCAGAACCTGCGGAATCACGCCGTTCGCAAATTGGTCCTGTGGACAATTTGCCTGTCAAACACCTCTGCCGCGGTCGCTCGCCCGCTTGTTGTTGCCCCCGCCCCTGCCTCTGTCTTGTTAAATGACCGGCCGTTGGCGCCCGCGCGAGCGGCGCCGAACTCCCATGCTCGCGAGATTCGGCAGGCGTACCGGTACCGGGTCCTGGCTGCCACGTCGGTGGATTGACCGGCTTTCGGTTGCGAGGACCGACGCCCACCCATGCCCTCGATGAAAGCCACAGCGCACTCGAACGCGTCGTACGGGGAAGGATCCGGCCATACCCCCGGGCTTCCTGTGCGTGGAAGGAGGTGCCCTCCCGGCGGACCAGCCGCCGCCAAGACCGGCAAGCCCCAAGGGAACGCCGAAACGGCTCAACGCCGGCATTCCAGAAAGGGGGGGCCTGGGGCAAGGCGCGAACCTGAGCGGCTGGCGTCAGGGCAACGGCGGTGCCGGTATCAGTCATGTTGTCAGAGGGCCCGGTTGGTGGGGGAAGATGAGCAGCGTGCTCGTGGCGGTGGCGAGGAGTTCTCCGTCGGCGGTGCTGAGGCGGCCTTCGGTGAAGATCACCCGCTGGCCGGTTTTCACGACTGACCCCTCGGCGCGCAGAGCACCCTTCTGGAGCGTGATGGGTCGCAGGTACTTGACCGCGAGGTCGATAGAGGTGTAGCCGATCCCTGCTTCCAAGGTACTGTGTGCTGCGCAGCCGAGCACCGTGTCGAGGAGCGTGCAGGCCAGGCCGCCGTGCACCATTCCGAGGGGGTTGTAGTGCGCTTCTCCCGGCCAGCACTGGAACTCGACGTGTCCGTACCTCGCATCGACGAGATCGAAATTCATGAGGGAAGCGATCGGCGGCGGCGCAATGCTGCCGTCGCGGAGGCCGGAAAAGTAGTCCAGACCCGACAGCCGTGGCAGCTGTTTGAGTGCGACTGCCGGATCAATCCAGGTGAAGGTTTCCGAGCGTTGCGCCGAGGTGTTGGTTGACACCGGGGTTTCCTCCTTAGCGCTCTGCAGGTCTTCAGGGTTTGTCGCGGTCATATCGAAGCATTGGTACTCAGTGCCGGGTACAGATCCGAGATCGAACCAGACAGTCCGAGCTTCACGCCGGCGCTGATTTCGTCCACGATAACCTCGTAATCACCCTGCTCGAGCCCATCGAACGACTTCCGGGCGACTTCCTCGGGGGAGGTCTTGGGGGCATTCACGCCCTTGGCCATGGCTGTGTCCATATAGCCGACGTGAACACCCGTGACCTGCGTACCTTGGGGGGCCAGTTCCACGCGGAAGGAGTTGGTCGCCGACCACAGTGCGGCCTTTGATGCGCTGTAGGCGCCGGTGAGTGCGATCCAGCTGAGCACTGAGTGGATGTTGAGGACCGCTGATGGCTTGCTGGCGGCGAGCACCGGTGCGAATGCCCTGGTCAGGGCGACCGGTCCGAAGAAGTTGGTCTCCATGACTTCACGGAACTCCTCGTCGGAGAGCGCCAACAGGGTGTCCGATTCGACGCTCATGCCGGCGTTGTTGATCAGAACGGTGACGTCTCGGGCCTGGGTAACGGCGGCCCGGATCGAGTCAGGGTTGGTGACATCGAGGGCGAGGGGGACGACCCGGGAGTCGTTCCACTCTTGCGGGCGGCGGGCCGTCGCATACACCTTCGCAGCACCCCGGGCGAGGGCCTGTTCCACGAGCTCGCGGCCCAGGCCTCCATTTGCACCGGTAACGAGGACGACGGCGCCAGATAGCAGTGGCATGGATTCTCCTGATCTCAGATAGGCGGCGACGCGGT
Source organism: Arthrobacter sp. P1_B11 (assembly GCF_056406715.1). Taxonomy (NCBI): domain Bacteria; kingdom Bacillati; phylum Actinomycetota; class Actinomycetes; order Micrococcales; family Micrococcaceae; genus Arthrobacter; species Arthrobacter sp. P1_B11. The sequence continues at coordinate 44,604 of NZ_JBFTZQ010000027.1, read as the reverse complement.
TGTCGCGACCTCAGAACATCAGAGTAGTCGAGTGAGTTGGATTTTCCAACTGACTTGTATACTTGAAGAAAGTACCGAAAGCAGGTGAACGATGAATCGGCCGACCGACAAGGCAGTAGATGCGCCCAGGGCGTGTTTCATCGCGGCGGGGCTCGACGTGCTCGGGGAGCGGTGGGCGCTGCTGGCGCTTCGTGAGATGTCGTTGGGCGTTCACCGGTTCGATCAGATCGCGCGAAATACCGGCGCGTCCCGCGACATCCTGGTGGGCCGACTGCGCACACTCGAAAGCCAAGGCGTGATCGAGCGTGTCCAGTACTCCGAGCGCCCCCCGCGCTACGAGTACCACCTCACAACTTCCGGGGCCGAAGTCGCGCCCATCCTCATTTCACTCGCAGCGTGGAGCAGTACATGGATGCGCGACGAGACACCCCGTGCCTCTTACCGGCACAGTTGCGGGGCCGACCTGAAACCGGTGGTGTCGTGTGCGGAATGCGGTCAGGAGTTCACCCCAGGAAGTCTGATGCTGGGGCCGCTTGTGTCAGTGGCCGGTACGGACCCGGCGTCCGACCAGTAAGAACAAAAACCGGACAGAGGACGACGGTGGTACCACCGCCGTCGTCCTCTGGCCACGGTTGCGCACGGCGTTCCGCCGGTCGAATTCCCTGGAATCAAGCCTCAGGATGCTTCTCGAAGCAGACTGACTGTGATGTCGCGGTGTCGTAGGGCGAATAGCCGCGTGTGTATCTATAGCCGATCTTCGGGTACAGGGCTTTTGCTTCTGGTTGTTCGCCGCCAGTTTGAAGAGTGACCCGCCTGGCGCCAGCCACGGCTGCCATCTGCTCCAGTCCGGCCACCAGTCGAGTCGCCGCACGAGGCCGCGCGCTGCCGGGTCCACAGTGACACGTTTGACTTCCAAGACGAAGTGCCCCATGCCCTATGGAGTGCCAAAGGAGGCAACGAGGACATTCGCGACCATGGTCACCATGCCTTCTACTGCTCTCGCCAGCGCCCGCCCGCGGCGGACCCAGTCCCGTGAATGCTAGTTCGCCCTTAGGATGACAGCCTGCGCTGTCCTCCGCCGCCGCAGATTCCAGCGGGTCTCACTTGCCGGCGCCGGCAAGTGAGAGTTGCCTAGCCAGCGTGCCAATGAGTCGGACTCCGGGCGCGCCTACAGGACGACCGAGCGCGATGGCCCCGCCGTGTTGGTTGATGCCTTCCTGGTCCGTGCCGAGTTCGTGCAGGAACTGGGCGGCAACGGCGGCGAAGGCTTCGTTGATCTCTATGACCGGCAGGTCGGCCGCGCTGGTCCGTTGATTTTTTTCAGGGCAGCAGAGATGGCATTGGCCGGTTGCTTGTACAGCAGCACGTCAGGCCGGCCACGGACACGTGGTCTTTGGCGCATACTCCTGAACGCCCGATACCCGCGTATAAGGCGAAAAATGTCTCACCAATCCTGCCTTAGATCTGCTGACCGTGCTCGTGATGCACGCCCTTCAGCTTGGCTTTACAGGTGGTGTGCAGCGGTCGGCCTTCGATTCGGACGGCCTCCACGACATCGTCGGCACGCAGTGAAAATACTGTTGCCTGCCAGGATTCCTAGCGGCCGCAGTTCGCCGGATCCAGCATGAACTCCAGGTTGTCCTCGATTTCTGTCCGGACATCCGACGGCCAATGCCGGTATCACAATGCTTCTCCAATCCTCCAGCGACTCCAGCTCTCCTACACAAACAATCTGACGCCCCCAAGCGTGTCTGGCGCTGCCCGGACCGCGACGGCCCGAGAACGACATTCACCGAAGGATCATGCACTGGCCGGGCCGAGGGCGAAACTCACTGCCCGCGCTGCGGCCTGGGCGACGGACGCGCTGCAACATTTCGATACTTCGGTCTCGGCGTTTCGATCTGAGAGCCTTCCCAAGCCAATGTGGGAAAAGAAGAAGCGAACCTCATTCTGAGCACGCCTGGCTTCCGACCCTGACGTCACCTTGGGGTGTAGCCCAACGGACACGAAAAGAGATGCCGATTTCGTGAAGTCAGTTTGCGGTGCACCGCTGGCAGGAGAGGAACATATGAGAAGTCGTCAAGGAGTGGCATGAATTGATTCAAGGCTGTCATGGCAACGGGTTGGGGACAACTCTTGTCACAGACAGCGTCGCAGCCAGCGAGCTACTCGGCTTGCCCAGCGCCGGCTGAGCCCGCATGGCTTCCGCGGTCTCAGCAGGCCGCAGTAGGCGACAGCGCAGAATTTCCAGGGCGGCCGCAACGTGGACGTGATCTCCGGCGCCCCGCCGGATGACTGCGCACATTTGGCTCGGCGGTATGGGCGTTGGTACTACCTGGACACCTGGTGGGGCGAACGTGACTGAATACTCAGGCACGACGGCGGCCCCGAGCCCGAACGCTTAGGCCGCGGACCCCTTCGAGCAGGACGTCGAGAGCGTCCTTTCCCTCCTTGACGGCTCGCTCCCCGACGCCAGCGGTGAACCGCTGCAGGCGGCGTTGCCGAAGGATACGGACAATGACGTCTGGGTGCACGGCACCACGGCGGGCCTAAGCGCCGGCATCGCAGCCTCCCTGGGGCTGCCCTTCGGCTCCAACTACCATGTAACGCCGTCCTTCGTGCCGGATGCGATCGGAGCGTATCGTGAGGCCCTCCGTCCATCAGCCAGACTAGCGACGCCATACATCACCGTTTCAGTAGATGTTGTGGTGGCCGATTCCGACTCCGAAGCCCACCGGATTGGCCGCGGCTACGCCGAACGCCTGGTCCAGATCCGCAAAGGCGTCGGTTCAGGACCAGAGCTGGGTCCCTCGGCGGTCGCTGAAAACGGCCTTAGCGACGACGACCGCGGGATCGCCCGTGCTCGGTTGCTCACGCGCTTTGTGGGCACCCTGGACGCCGTGGCCGACCGGCTGGAGAGTCTCGTGGCCGTCACGGGCGCCAACGATCTTCTCCTGACGACGTCCGCCTTTGAGCAACCGCCAGATACATAGGATCCTGGCCCCAACGCAAATTGGGAGTCAGGGCTTGTGGTCTTGGCGCTCGAGCAGGCGCGATATGCCGTAGCCGATGAGCACGCCCCAGAATGCGGCATGGATGTTGAAGAGGTCCAGGCCAGAGATCGTGACGACGAAAGTCACCAGGGCTCCCAGGGTGAAGTTTGTGGCAAAGGCGGTAACGAAGGCCTGTTGGAGTGCACGCAGCATAGCTATACCGCCAAGAGTCAGGACGAATGCTTCGGGCGTGGCCAGCATGAGGCTGGTGAGCGTGGGGGCCAACAGAGCGCAGGCCAGGGACAGCAGTCCGTAGACCACCGCGGCCGTGTACTGGCGCCTTTTCTGCCCGGAGGCGGTCAGCAGGGCATTGGTAGGGCCAGTCACGCACGCGGAGACAGCGCCGAGTAAGGCGTTGAGCAGGGAGAACAAACCGGAGCTCATCGCGAAGACGTTGATCGGAGGGTTATGTCCTGCGGCCCGGAGTACGGCGGCACCCTGTCCGTTCTGCACCACGAGGACCGTGAGTGCCAACGGGATCACCAGTTCCAGTTGGGCGGCCCAAGTGAACGCGGGGGCAGTGAACACGGGTGCTGCCAGGATGGGTCCGCCCGCCAATATCGTGAACCGGCCACTGACCACGACGGCGACGACGCCTGTTGCCAAAGTGCCGAGTACCGGCGGGAGGCGTTTGCCCAGGGAGGGCACTGCGGTGAGTACAAGGAACGCCACCACCATGGGTGCCGCCACTGCGGGGTCGGCTTGTGTGGAGGAGACAATGTCCGTCCCGAACCGCAGGAACACGGCGGCAACCATGGCCATTACGATCGGCACGGGAATCGCGGCCATGATCGGACGTACCACTCCGGAACAACCAAGTGCGAGTATCAGCACCCCGGCAGAAAAGAATGCCCCTACCACCTCAGGAAACGACAGATGCTGCAGCGACGGCCCCAACAGCACGGTCCCCGGGATGGACCAGGCGAAACCCAACGGCTGGCGATAGATCAGTGACATGACCAGGGTGGCCGCGCCGGCCGAGAGAAACATGGCGAAGACCCACGACGCGAGCTGGGCCTCCGTCAGTCCGCCTAGCGACCCGACGGTAAGGGTCACTGCTACCGGCCCGGATGCTGAGAAAGCCAGTCCGACGACCCCGTTCGAGACGTAGTGCGGGCCGATGTCCCGCCAGATGTCGCGTACGCCAGCCGGACGGAGCCCGGGCCGTTCGAAGAGGGGGTGGGCTCCATGGACCGGGCGCGGTCGTGACCCGGTGATCACCGACGCGGCCCTTGGGAAGCGGGGCATGATGTCTCCTGAGAGATGACGGACGTGGGGTTCTGGTGACCACAAAAGTCGCCCTGGTGGCTGAAGAGATTCCTCAGCGGATGGAGTTGGGATGCTGGGCCAACGGTGTGACCTTGATTGTCATGAAGGGGTACATAGGGAAGCTGCTCAGGATCTGGTGCAGTTCGTCGTTTGATCCGACGTCGAACACCGAATAGTTCGCATACTCGCCGGCCACTCGCCAGATGGAGGCAAGGCGGCCTTCCTGTTGCAGGGCGTGGGAATACTCCTTCTCCAACCCCTGCATGCGGGTGACGTCCTCGGCGGAGAGGTGCGCTGGGAAGTGCACGTCCATACGGGCCAAAAACAACATTTGATTCTCCTTGGTGAGTGGGCCTAGGACAGGCGGTAGGTTGCGAGTTTGTCCTCGTCGATCTCTGCTCCGACCCCCGGCAGATCGCGCACGGAGATCGTGCCGTCGATGATTCGGAGCGGATCAGCCAGCAGGTCATCGGCCATATCGAGGAAGTTCGACAGTTCCCCTGCCCGGCGACTCGTGGCCTCGTGGGCGGCGCCGAAGGTGACGGTCGCAAGTGAGCCGATCTGGGTGTCGATCTGGTTGCCCATGGTCACATCCACGCCGAGCCCAGTGCATAGCCCCAATATCTCCGTGGCCTCTGTGAAGCCGGAACGGGCGGTCTTGATGCAGATGGCGTTGCAGCCACCGGAAAGCAGTTCCCGGGACGCGTCCCCGGCCGTGGGGACGGATTCATCGCCCACCACCGGGATTGGCGATTTATCGACCAGCCGGCGGCGGCTCAGTGATTCCTTGGCATCGCACGGTTCCTCGAGCATGGTCAGTCCAAGCCCCTCAGTCCTCCGGAGCACCTCAAGGGCTTCGTTCGCGGTCCAGCCGCGGTTCGCGTCAAGGTATATCTCCACGTCTTCGCCCAGTCCCTCGCGCAGCACGTGGCAGGCCTCCACGTCCAGTGACAGCGGCCGACGGCCCACTTTCAGCTTGAAGGTGGTGATGCCGTATTCCTCGCCGAAACGCAGGGCCTCGTCGAGGAGTTCCTGCGCTGGCCGGAAGCCGAGCATGTGGCTGACCCGCATGCGGTCGGTATACCCACCCAGTAGCTTGTGCACCGGAGTGCCGAGCGTCTTGCCGATCGCGTCCCACACCGCGATGTCGACGGCGCCTTTCGCCACCTGGTTGTGTATGGTCCGGCGCATTACTGCATGGATCTTTTCCCGATCCACAATCTCCAGACCGGTCAGCTGCGGGGCGAAGGTCTTCTCGATGATTGTCCCGATGGACTCTTGCGTCTCGCCGTAGGTATAAGGACGGGGAGGGGCGTCCGCGACTCCCACGACGCCGTCGTCGGTGTACACACGCACAAGAACGTGGTCAGCGTTTGCCACCTCGCCGCTGGCGAACTTCAGGGGGTGCGTGTACGGGATGGAGTACGGGATCACTTCGATCCGCTCGATCTTCAACGGCTCGGTTCCTTTCGGTTGTGTCAGGCAGTCCAGTGGTGCCGGGAAGAACGGTGCCCCAGGGCTCACTGCCCTGGGGCACCTCATTGGATGGAAATCATGAACCCGACCACGTCAGGAGCTTCTACTCGGACTGTCCCACTTTGGCGAGGACGTAGTCATATGAGGCTTCTTCGCCGGCAGCGCCGTCCGTCCGTGGAGTGGTGTTCAGCATCAGCTCCGGCTTGACAGCTGAGGCAATGTCGTCCGCATTGTGCGGGTCACCGGGGAAGTAAAGCTGCTGGGTTACAGACTGATAACCGGGCGCTGACACCTTGATGTGAATGTGGGCGGGGCGCCAGGCGTGCCAGCCCGCAGCACTGATCAGCTGCCCACAGGCCCCGTCAGTGGGAATCTGGTACGGAGCCGGGCGCATGGTGTGGAGGACGAATCGTCCTTCGCTGTCAGCCTGCACATTGGCGCGGAACAGCCAGTCCGGCAAACCCGGGGCGTACTGAGAGTAGAAGCCCGCCGCGTCCGCATGCCAAATCTCCAGCTGTGCCCCGTGGATCGGGTTGCCGTCGGTATCGGTGAACCGGCCGCTGAACTGCAGCGGAACACCCGCTTCGTCATCACGCATCTCAACCGTGGCGGGGGAATCCAGCTCAGGCGAGTTCGGGACATAGTAGGGTCCCTCGATGGTGCCTTTGGTGCCGGGCCGGTCCTGTGAGTTGACATCCTCCACGGTGTGCTCAAGCCACACGTCGAGGAACAGCGGCCACTCGCCGTCGTTGCCCACCTTGATCAGCCAGGCTTTCAGGGCGTTGTACTCCTCGTAGGTGACTTCGTGTTCGACGACGATGTCGTTAGCGGCTTTGATGAGGGCGCCGGCGAGCAAGCTCACTCGCTCCTTGGGAACCCCCGTCACCACAAGCTTGCCCGACGCGGCGAAGCGCTCGGTCGCCTTCGAACCGGCCTCCACAGCGCTGCCCTCATTTTCCTGGCGGGTGTCCAACTGATTCTCAGTCATAGTGATCTCCACACTCCTAGATGCATAAGGAACGGGATATGAGCCCGTTCCCCGAAACGCTCCGTCCGCAGGCTGTGCACCCGCAGGTTCACCGGCTTCGCGTGACGTCCATCTCATGCTAGCCAGCTAATAAGGACGAAACAAGGACTTATATGGCCATTATTATGTCTCTGAACTTACATAAAAGAACCCTTGGTCAGCACTAGGGTTTTGCCTGATGTGAGCGCTGTCACCTTGCAGCAGACTGGGTGGAACACATGCATTCCGTCCGAGGGGAACAGGCGTGGCCGCACAGTCGCTGCCCGCCTACCCGCACCCTCTCCCAAGAAGGAGCACACCATGACCGAGAATCTGACACGTGTCCGTGGAGTCCTGGCTGACGCCGTCGTCGACGATCGAGAGAACGGCGTTATCCGGGCGAAGCGTGAAATCTTCACCGACCAGGAAATCTTTGAATTGGAGATGAAGCACATCTTCGAGGGCAACTGGGTCTACCTTGCCCATGAATCCCAGATCCCCAACGTGGGGGACTACTTCACCACCTACATTGGCCGGACTCCCGTCGTCCTTACTCGGGACAAGGACGAGAAGATCAACTGCATCGTCAACGCCTGCTCCCACCGTGGCGCCATGCTGTGCCGGCGCAAGACCGACAACAGGACCACCTTCACCTGTCCCTTCCACGGCTGGACATTCAAGAACTCCGGAGAGCTCCTTAAGGTCAAGGATTCCCGCAATGCCGGGTACCCGGAAACCTTCAACAAGGAGGGCTCACACGACCTCACCAAGGTGGCCCGCTTCGACTCCTACCGGGGCTTCCTGTTCGGCTCATTGAATGCTGACGTCCTCCCGCTGGAGGAGCACCTGGGAGATGCCACCAAAGTCATCGATTCGATTGTGGACCAGTCCCCGGAGGGGCTCGAGGTGCTGCGCGGGTCATCCACCTACACCTATGACGGCAACTGGAAGGTCCAGGCGGAAAACGGCGCCGACGGCTACCACGTCACCGCCGTGCACTGGAACTACGCCGCGACCACCGCCCGCCGCACCGCCGGTGACTCCGCCAACAAGACCAAGGCCATGGACGCCGGCAAGTGGGGCAAGGTTAAAGGCGGCTTCTATTCCTACGATCACGGGCACCTGCTGCTGTGGCAGGAGTGGACCAACCCCGAGGACCGTCCGTTGTGGGACCGCCGCGACGAGCTCGTCGAAAAGTATGGCGAGGAGATGGCAAACTTCATGATCAACATCTCGCGCAACCTCTGCCTGTACCCGAATGTGTACATCATGGACCAGTTCTCGTCGCAGATCCGTCACTTCCGTCCCATATCAGCGGACCAGACCGAGGTGACGATCTACTGCATCGCGCCGAAGGGTGAATCGCAGGAAAACCGCTCTAAGCGCATCCGCCAGTACGAGGACTTCTTCAACGCAACCGGCATGGCCACACCGGACGACCTCGAGGAGTTCCGATCCTGCAACAAGACCTACTGGGCCACCTCCGCGCCGTGGAACGACATGACGCGAGGCTCCACCCACGAAATTGCCGGTCCTGACGAGCAGGCAACAGCGCTGGGCATGTCGCGGGTGATCGCCTCCGGTGTACGCACCGAAGACGAGGGTCTCTACCCGGTCCAGCACGGGTACTGGAAGGAAGTAATGGATAGGGCCCTCGCCGAGGCGGAATCCGCTGCCCAGGAATCCTTGCCGGTCACGGCGTAATTAAGACTTCCGAATCCTTACAGAGAGTGCTGAAACAATGGCCAACCTCATAAACCCCTTGACCGCGCTCAAGAGCGCCGACGAAATCGCGACCCTCGAAACTGTCCGCGCCTTCCTCTACCGGGAAGCCCGACTACTGGACGACCGCCACTTCGACGAGTGGCTCCAGTGCTACCACCCGGACTCCGAGTACTGGATGCCGGCGTGGGACGTCGACGACCGGCTCACGGTGGACCCCCAGAACGAGATCTCGCTCATCTATTACGACAACCGCGGCGGCATCGAGGACCGGGTTTTCCGCATCAAGACGGACCGCTCCTCCGCTACCTCCCTCCCTGAGCCGCGCACCGGGCACAACATCACGGACGTTGAAGTCCTGGAGCACGACGGCGACCAGGTCAAGGTCCGCTTCAACTGGTTCACTCTGTACTTCCGGTACAACACCACCGACACCTATTTCGGCACGAGCTTCTACACCATCGATCTCTCCGGTGAGCAGCCGGTGATCCTGAAAAAGAAGGTTGTACTGAAGAACGACTACATCCACCACGTGGTGGATGTCTACATGATCTGACGGCACCCGGCACGCGTACGGCGCGGCCGCAGCAAGGCAGCCAGGAGCGGCCCGCCGCCAGATTTGCTCGCAAGAGATAACCGCACTAACTTTCCGGGGGTTGCGAGGATGCGACCCCCAACCAGGAGGAATCATGGGCCATCAGGTAGCCCTCAGTTTCGAAGATGGCGTCACCAAAGTCATCAAAGTCGGCGACTATGAGACCGTCATGGACGCGGCGTACAAGGCGCGCATCAACATCCCTTCAGATTGTCGGGATGGCGCCTGCGGCACGTGCAAGGCGTTTTGCGACTTCGGCTCGTTCGACCCCGGCGACTATATCGACGACGCCATGACCGAAGAGGAGCTGGAGAAGGGCTACCTCCTCACCTGCCAGGCCGTTCCGGAATCGGACCTCGCCATTCAGATCCCGGCGACCTCCGAATCCGCGAAAACCTCAGCTGCCACTTTTGCGTCCACGCTGAAGGAACTCGACAAGCACTCGGAGTCCACCATCTCTTTCACCTTGGAGGTGCAGAACCGGGATGCACTGGCTTTCCTGCCCGGCCAGTACGTCAACATCAAGGTCCCGGGCACCGACGCGGAGCGCTCATACTCGTTCAGCAACGGCCCCAAAGGGATGGATGCCTCCTTCATGGTGCGCATCACGCCGCAGGGCGCAATGTCCGAGTACCTGCGTGACCGCGCGGCAGTAGGGGACACCATCGAGTTCACGGGCCCTTACGGCTCCTTCTTCCTTCGCGAGCCCAAGCGCCCCCTGCTCCTATTGGCAGGCGGCACCGGTCTGGCCCCCCTCCTGTCCATTCTGGAGAAGTTGTCCGAGAACCCCCCGGCCACGCCGGTCCACCTGATTTACGGCGTCTCCCGTGAAGCCGACATCGTGGGACTCGACTGGCTGCGCACCTACGAAGCGAAGTTGCCGACCTTCACCTGGGATTACATTGCCTCCGAGGCGGATACGTCCGCCCCGCACACGGGATACGTCACGAAGATCATCCAGCCGTCCCACCTCAACGACGGCGACGTCGATATCTACCTTTGCGGACCGCCGCCCATGGTCAATGCCGTCTCCAAGTGGCTGGACACCGAGGGCATACAGACAGCCAACTTCTACTTTGAACGTTTCGCTCCCAAGGAAACCACCGGCGGGGACGCCGAGACAGGCGCGCCCGCCCCCGCGGAGAAGGTGGAGACCACAGGTGACACTATCAGCCGCGTGGAAGCCATTTCGTCCATGGAGACCGGCCGGCTCGAGTTCCGTAAGGAAGACAGTTTCGCGCACCTGGACGCCCGCATGGGCCTTGAACTTGCCGTGACCGAGCTGATGTTGGATCGCCTGAGCAAGGAGCAGTTGCACCAGTTCCGTCGTCTTGCCGAAGCGACCATCCGGGCGGTGGATGCCGGAAGGGTTCTCGACCCGGAAGAGTATGTCAGGACCAATGAAGAGTTCCATGAGTACCTGTTCATGATCTCCGACAACCCCATGCTGCTCGAGTCTTACCGTCGGCTCGACGTCCACGCCCAAATGGCAGCCACTTTTGCAGAGGGCACGCATATCTTTGACCGGGTCGCCCAGGATCACCTGGATGTCGTGGACGCGTTTGAGCGCGGCGACAAGGAGCGGGCCCGGGAAGTGATCATGGCTCACGCCCGCGAGGCAAAAGGAACTATGGCCGAAGCGATCAACGCAACGGTCAAGGGCTTCTGACGGTGGCTGCGTACTCAGGACAGTTCATCACGCCCGGCCGCTTCGCCGGCAAAGTGGCCGTGGTCACCGGCGCGGCCCAGGGAATCGGGCAGAAAGTCGCGGAGAGGGTCGGCGCTGAAGGAGGCTCGGTGGTCCTGGTTGACCGCGCCGACATTGTGCAGGACGTTGCAAAGGGAATCCAGGAAGCCGCCCAGGAGTCTGGCTGCGGCGGGTCAGCCAGCTTCGTCACGGCGGACCTGGAAAGCTTCGCCGGAGCAGAACAGGCAGTGAACGCCGCCTTGGCCCTTCACGGAAGGGTTGACGTGCTCGTCAATAACGTGGGAGGAACCATTTGGGCCCGCCCTTTCGAAGAATACGACGAGGAGAAGATTGAGCGGGAGATCCGCCGTTCGCTGTTTCCCACCCTGTGGTCCTGCCGCGCCGTCCTCCCGGCGATGCTCGCCCAGGACTCCGGCACCATCGTGAACGTCTCCTCAGTGGCCACCCGCGGAATGCACCGCGTCCCCTACGCCGCAGCGAAGGGCGGTGTGAACGCCCTGACCCAGTCCCTGGCCATGGAGGTTGCCGGGCGCGGCATCCGCGTCGTTGCTACCGCCCCGGGCGGCACCGAAGCTCCGCCACGAAAGGTCAAGCGCGGACCGGAAGCCCAGTCAGCTACCGAAATGGCGTGGTACCAGGCCATTGTGGACCAGACCGTGGAATCATCCTTTTTGAAGCGGTACGGCACACTGGATGAGCAGGCTGCGCCCATCGTATTCCTGGCCTCCGACGAAGCGTCGTATGTCACTGGCAGCATCCTTCCGGTGGCAGGCGGAGACCTGGGCTGAGCCTGCTGTGACTGAAACCCGCTGGCGTGGCCGCGACGCGCGGTCGAGTAAGCTTGCCAGCATGATTCCGGGCCACCACCACGGCAACCCCGAGGAGGACCTGGCGCTGCTCGGCCATACCGAGGTCTTCGAGGAGTTGCTGGACACGCTCCGCACTGTGCGTAAAGGCAACGTGCGCACGGTGGTGCTCAGTGGCCCCCGGGGATCCGGAAAGACGGCGGTGTTGGATCTTTTCCTGGAGCACTGCCGGGGCGCCGCGCGTGGCGTGCGGGTGCTGTCCGCCACGGGCGATGAATGGGAAGCGCAGCTCCCGCTCGCTGGCTACTCCCAGCTCATGGTCACCCCGCCGCCGCGTTTGGCAAAGGACCCTGGCAGAGGAAACGACCGATCCGCGGAGCTGGGCGGCATACTCAGCCCCGTCCAGGCCGCCAACTATGCGTCCACTCTGGGTGCACACCTCGACGGGCTGCAATTGCACGGGAGCGTGGTGGTTGCCGTTGACGACGTTCAGCATCTGGACGCAGAAACTCTGCACGTCCTCGTCTTTGTCATGCGCCGGCTGCGCAGCAAGAGAGTCCTGTTCCTGATCACCCTGGATCCCGCTCAGGCCCGGCTGGTGCCAGCCGGCGTGTTGGCCTTCCTCAGCGGGCATCAGGTTTCCCGCCTTCCACTCGATCCGCTGTCACCGCAGCGGGTCCAGGAGCTCGCACGGCGGTGGTTTGGCATCGACCTGAACGCCACGGCCGCCCACGAGATCGTGCGGCATACCGGGGGATGGCCGCAGCCGGTTGTCGAACTTCTCGGCGAGCTTCCACCGGAAACCTGGCAGACGTGGTTTTCGTCCTTGCCTCCGAGTTCACGCGTGCGGGCCCAAGTGCGTAGCCTCCTCCAAGCCGCGTCCCCCGACCTGGTAGCCGTGGCCGAGGCCACGTCCGTACTCGGCCGCAATGCCGGGGTGGCTGAGGTCGCCCGTGTCAGCGGGATCGAGCACGTGATGGATGCCCTCGACGAGGGCCACCGGGCCGGCCTGCTGGGCCTCTCAGTGGACCAGGCCCACTCGCTGGTGACATTCTTCGAAACGGGAATGACCGAGTCCGTCTACGAGCAAATTGCACCCAGCCAGCGCATGCGCCTGCACCGCAGGGCTGCGGACTCGGTGCAGAATGAGGGCGACCGCCTGGGTCACCGGGTGTCGGCTACCCCGGGACCAGACGAGGCCCTGGCCTCGGAGCTTGAGGAGTACGCCCGGCAACAGGCCCTCGTAGGTGCCTGGCACGATGTCTCGACCGCATTGTTTTCCGCGTCCCGGCTTTCGGGTGACGTCCGGGTCGGCAACGATCGCCAGCTGAGAGCAGTAGATGCCCTCGTGGGGTCCGGCAACATTGCCCAGGCCCAAATGTGGGGCGCCGCCGTCGACGCCATGGCACCCTCGCCACTGCGTTCCTCCGTTCTTGGCTACCTCTCCACTGCGTCCGGACAGAACCACAGCGCCCAAACCCAATTGGAAATGGCCTGGCGAACAAGCAACCCGCAACAGGACCCCACCGCCGCCGCCCAAGTGGCCCAACGCCTGGTCCTGCACGGGGTGGCCTCCTGGGATGGCCCTGTCATCACCCGTTGGGCGGAGCAAGCCATGTCACTGACAACGGCAGGTACCCCCGCCTACATCGAATCCGAGGCCATTTATGGGCTGGGACTTTACGCCCAAGGCAGGCTGGCTGAAGCCGAGGCCTCCTATCGCCAGGCTTTCGAACACGCTTCCGAAAACGCGCAAAAGCAACGCGTGCAGATGGGAGCCGGATGGCTGGCCCTGCGGCTGGACGACGCAGAGACAGCGCTTGTAAATCTCGAAGCCGCTGCCCCGACTGAGTTCCGCGGCGGCTCGTTGCGGATCTCCCTCTGGGCAGAGGCGTGGTTGGCCCGCACCCAACTTGTACTCGGCAACTGGGATGCGGCGGGGGCCACGGTTGCACGGGCCTCGGTCCGGCTGGAGACCTCTCGGATGCCGCTGATCCGCCCGTTACTTTATTGGACAGCCGCCGAGCTCTGGTCCATGCGCGGGGACTGGGACCGTGCACGGTACTACGTCTCCCAGGCGGCGGTGCAGCCCGGCACCTATCGCGCCATGCAGGTCCCTGCCAGCCTGGCCCGGGCGCGCTTCCATGAGGCACGGGCGGACTACGAAAGCGCCCTGTCCGTGCTGCAGCCACTGACGGAGCTGGACCCCTGGACAGAAAGCAGGGTGTCGTTTTGGCCGTGGCAGGACTCCTACGTCAATGCCCTGGTCATGACCGACCAGCTGGATACGGCAGACGCTTTCCTTACCGCCTTCGAGCAGGTGCCGCGGGAGCGGGCCGTGCCGTCAGATCTGGCAAGAATGGCGTGGGCCCGGGGCCGGCTCGTTGCCGCCCAGGGGGATCCAGACACCGCCCGGGAGCATTTCGAGACGGCGCTGGGTCATCTGCGAGGGCTCAACCGGCCATATCTGCGGGCACGGGTGAGCTTTGCCTTCGGGCAAAGCATGCGACGTGCCGGCAAAAGGCGCTTGGCATCCTCAGTGCTGCGCGTGGCCAGGGATCTCTATGATTCCCTGGGCGCTGCCACGTATGTCGACAGATGCGATCGGGAGCTGAAGGCGACCGGCCTGGACGTCGGCAACATGCCCGACCCATCTGACGCCGTGCTCGCAGCCGTGACAGGACCGCAGGTCCAGCTCACTGCCCAGGAGCAGTCAGTGGCGGAACTCGTGGCGACCGGGGCCACCAACAAAGAGGCTGCCCGCGCACTGTTCCTGGCCGACAAGACTGTGCAGTACCACCTAACCCGCATCTATGGGAAGTTAGGGATCCGCTCCCGCAGCGAACTGGCCGCACGATTCCGCCCCACGGACTGAAGCGCGGGCCATCTGGCATCGAACCGGCCCGGCCCGGCCCCGCCCCGTATCAGGATCCTGGAGGGCTGGGAGTGCGGTTGGGCAGGTCTTTGGTCGCGGTGCCTACAACATCCAGGAAGCTTTGGAGCAGTGATGACCGGTCCTCACGCCGCCACGCCACGGCCAGCTCCACCTCGGGGGCTTGTTCGATATCGCGGTAAACGACGCCCTCAAGCTGCAGGGCACGGACGCTCGCCGGAAGGATGGCAACTCCACTACCGGCAGCCACAAACGAGAGCATCGTGGACGTCTCACTGATGACTTGGGTGATGCGTGGCTGGAAACCTGCCTCGCGGCAAAGACCTGCGGTGGTCCGGTAAAGCACCGACTCCGGCGGGTAGGAGATAAATTCCTGATCCTGGAGTTCGTGCATGGCCACCGGCCGGTCCATAGCCAGGGCGCTAAAGGACGGCAACGCCACGATGAGCGCCTCGCGCGTCACGATGCGGTAATCGATCTCCTGGGAGGCGATGGGCGGCCGCAACAGGGCCGCATCCAAGGTGCCATCCCGCAGGCCGGCCTCCATGGCCGGGGTGAGCATCTCGCCATGCAGATTCAGCGACAGCCCAGGAAGTACCTGCTTGGCCAGTCGAACGATCGGTGGCATAACGCCGTAGGTTGCTGAGCCGGAGAAGCCCACGCGCAGAACGCCGGATGCGCCTTGCCCGACCTGATACACGTCAGCCCGGAGTGTTCCGACCGCATTGACGATCTGCCGGCCCCGGTCCAGCAGCGCCTGCCCGGCGGCCGTGAGTTCCACCCGGCGGGTGGTGCGATTCAGCAGGCGCACACCCAGTTGCTCTTCCAGCTGCCGGATTTGCTGGGACAGAGGTGGCTGGGCCATATGCAGGCGTTTGGCGGCGCGGCCGAAGTGGCGCTCCTCGGCAACGGCAATAAAGTAGTTGAGCTGCCTGATCTCCATTGGTTGTGCCGTCCCTCCGTGTGGCGCCTACGGTCAGGCGCCAAAACCACATTGATTCAGAAATCAAGTATAAAGCCCACCACCCTTGTCTGATCCAGACATAATGGCAGGGCTTGGCTCGGCTTACTGGCGTCCGGCCGGGTGCCCAGGCCTGGCCTGGGCACCCTCGCGGTAGATCCGGCTCATTCAAGGCAGCGGCCGGATGCGCTGGGTCAAAGGCGCGCCGGGGGAGTGGCGGTGCTGAGGTCCTCGTCCACGGAGTGCTCAACGATTGCCTCGGCCCTGTGCTCAGCTTCTTCCAGCTTGCGCTGACGGGGGACCAGAACCGTGACGATTGCACCCAGCAGGGCGACGCCACCGTAGATGTAAAACGCGGTGGCTCCGCCGATTCCCGCCGCCGCCAGCCAGCCGCCAATGATTGGCCCGAGGATGCCGCCCAAGCGGCCCACACTGGCACACCAGGCCACACCGGCTGCCCGCGCGTTAGTGGTGAAGTAGTTTGACTGGAAACCGTAAACCAGCACCTGGGTGCCGAGGGTGCCCACTCCGGCGATGGCGATGCACAGGAACAACATCGGCAGGGGGAAGCCGAAGGTCATCAGCACCAGTGAAATAGTGGCCAGGACGAAGGTGCTGGCAATAACCCGCTGGGGACCGGCCTTGTCAGCGTAGCGCGAGAGCAGCAAACCTCCCGCCACCGCACCGAGGTTCAACGCCAGGGGGAAGAACAGGGCGTATGTTCGCCCGTAGCCGTATCCCTCCATGATTTTCGGCAGCCACGTGTTCAAGCCGTAGGTCAACAGCAGGCCGGAGAAGGACATCAAGGCCAGAAGCACGGAAGCCACGGCGAACTGTTTGGAAAACACAGCCGCGAAGCCGGTCTTCTGCGGGGCTGCGCCGATCTGCCGGATGACCTGTTCTTCAAGGAGCGAAACGCCGGTCCGCTGCGAAGCAGCCAGGGCCTCCTCCTCACGGCCGCGCGCCAACAGCCAGCGGGGGGACTCCGGAAGTTTGAACCAGGCGATGGGCACGAGCAGGACGAGGGGGAGGGCGCCGATCATGAAGAGTCCGCGCCAACCAATGTTACTAAGGAGCAGAATGCCCATGACGGAGGCGAACACACCGCCAGCGGGGACACCAGAATAGACGATCGCGTTGTAGAACTGTCGCCGGCCGGCTGGCGCGAACTCTGCCATCGTAGCGCCTGCGGTGGCGATGACGACACCGAGGCCCACGCCAGTGATGAAACGCAAAGCGCCGAAGGACGCCACGGTTGTGGTCAGCGCCGTGACGAACATTCCCACCGAGAACCAGGCGATGCCCAGGAGCATGAGCCGGCGGCGGCCGAAGAAGTCGCCGACCGCCCCGCAGGCCAGCGACCCGACCAGCACACCAACCAGCGCCCACGAGCCCAAGAGGCCGGCAGCGGCGGCGTCGAATGCGCCGATCTGGCTCGAGTCGGCAAGCAATCCGGGCAGGACGGTGCCGTATACAACAAGGTCGTAGCCATCGAATAACAGTGCTGCGCAGATGACGAAGGCCACCCAGTTTGCTGTGCGCGCCTCTTTGCGCGGGTCTTCGGCGATGACGGCGTGGAGCGTAGCCATATGCCTGTCCTCTCTGACGGAGCATGGATGGAGTGCCGTGGGGTGAACCTGTGTCCCTTGGCTTTGCTCCAGTGTTCCAGAGGTGTGACGCCCGCCATATGCGGCAAATACCCGGGATTAGGCCGGGGTAGGATCCATACTTTAAAGATATCAATCAGAAATGGTTAGTCGTATTTCGGAAAGAGTAGTGCTGCTGCCAGCGAAAGAACGCGTCTACAGCGCAGATTCGCTGTTTGTACGCCCCACGGAGGATTTGCGGAACTCCGACGGCGCCATGCCAAACTCGGACTTGAAAGCTTGGCGAGCCACTGAGCGTCATGGATGCACCATCTCGCCGCTCCTTCCGCGATGGTGAGATGGGCAGTGCGGTGAGCCGCAAGGTCACGACGGACGGCCTCCAAGCGTCTCTGCCGCACCAGGCCGGTCAGCCTCATCCCGCTTCCTACGAACAGCCGCTGAACCGTTCGCACGGAGACGTGGTGCGAGGATGCGATCTGCTTCAGGCCCAGGTTCGGGTCCTGCAGGTTTCGATCGACATAGGACTCGATTTCATGCCGGAGGAACTCAGCCATGTCCTAGGAGCCGGGCTCATAATCCTGCAGGACTACGCTGGCCAGAAGTGCTTCACCGGCCGCGGCCTAGTGGTTCCTCGCTGCCGATGCGGGCACAGTCATGGAGGTGCAGGCACTGATGAACTGCGCCAGCACCGTCCCGGCCCCGGTTGTGGCCGACCAAGGGTGCGACCGCGCTTCGTCAACGGCCGCACGTGGCGCGCCCAGGGACGTTGACGGCGGCGTCATGACCTCGCATTGCCATGTGCCGTGGAAGGTGAGCCGGTCGGGCACCGCTGTGTCGTAAAAGCCAAATTCCCCGGGTTCGACCGTCAGCTCGCGTCCGGACTGTTCGATGATGCAGCGCCCGCGGCGCATCGCGCACACCTTGAGTAAATCCGTCGGCGACTGGCGTACTGCACGGGGTGAACGGACGAGTTGCTGTGGCGTGCCCGAGATTCCATACACTCCGACGTGGCCGAGCTCCTTCGCCGCCAGCGCACCGGAAACCTGCCCGGCGGAACTGCCCAGAGCCACTACCTCAAGCCCGCCAAACGTGGAGGACAACCCCGCGCGTTGTGCTCCGTGTCACAGTATAGGCACCGGTCCGGACGCACGGACTCTCCTCGGCAACCAAACGCTTGACGGCTGCAAGGCCCAGCGTTGGGTCCTTGGCCCCGAAAGCCGCTCACCGCCGTCGACCCCATACCGTGCGCCGCACGTGTCAGCTTCCGCCAATTCAAGACTTACGCTGAGGAGCCATTCCAATGAAGGTCACTGCTGCCCTCGCTACGGCGCCCAAAGCCCCTTTCGAGATCGTCCAACTCTCCCTGGATGAGCCCCGCCCCGACGAGGTCAGGGTGAAGCTCGTCGCAACCGGCGTCTGTCACACCGACGCGATCGTCCGCGACCAGGTCTACCCCACGCCCTTGCCGGCGGTTCTCGGGCACGAGGGGGCAGGAATAGTAGAGGCGGTCGGCTCCTTGGTGACCTCCCGTCGCCGTCGGAGACTCTGTGGTTCTTTCCGCCAATTCCTGTGGAGTATGCGGGCAGTGCGTGACCGGACGGCCCGCCGACTGCAGCGACTTCTTCGGCCGCAATTTCGCGGGTACCCGTCCCGACGGTTCCACAGCCTTGAACGATGGCGAGTCAGCAGTCTCCTCACACTTTTTCGGCCAATCGTCGTTCGCGACGCACGTAAACGTTGCTGCCCGCAGCGTCGTGAAGGTAGACGGGAATCTTCCGCTGGAGTTGCTCGGCCCCCTCGGCTGCGGCCTCCAGACAGGGGCCGGTGCGGTCACCAACTCATTGGACGTACGTCCGGGTTCCAGCATTGTTGTCTTCGGCACCGGCGCCGTTGGCTGCGCGGCCTCATGGCCGCCGCGGCTGTGGGTGCGACAACCATTGTTGCGGTCGACATCGTCGAGTCCCGGCTGGCCACAGCAAAGGACCTGGTGCCACTCACGCTATCACCAGCCGCTCCACGGACGTGGCAGCAGAGATAGCGCAGATCACCGGTGGGCGCGGCGTCGACTATGCCCTGGACACCACGGGTATTCCCGCCGTCTTGCGGCAGGCTGCCGGCATCCTGGGGACCGGTGGAACGGTGGCCCTCGTCGGGGCCCCGGCCCCGGGCACAGAGGTGTCCTTCGAAGTTGGTGCTTCGTTACTCAAAGGGTGGCACTTCCGCACCATTATCGAAGGAGATTCCGTGCCACAGGTCTTCATTCCGCAGCTCATCCGACTCTGGCAGCAAGGAAAGTTCCCGCTGGAAAAGTTGACCAAAACGTTTGCGTTTGCCGACATCAACGACGCTTTCGACGCTTCCGAATCCGGCGAAGTCATCAGGCCTGTCTTGGTCTTCTGACCACCGGCGGACCCAATGCAGGGCCGCCACGATTCCACTTCACCCACTCCACTCCTCCCAGGAGCAAAACCATGACAACGACCACCTTGGAAATCACGGCGACTTTTGCCGGCCTGCCCGTCACCCAGCAGTTCATCGGCGGGATGTGGCGTGAGGGCAGGTCCGAGACGACTTTGACAGTCACCAACCCCTTCGACGACTCGGTGCTGGCTTCCATCCGCCAAGCCAACAAGCAGGACCTGGACGAGGCGTATAGGGCTGCCGAAGCGGCGCAAAAGGAGTGGGCCGCCCAGCCTCCTGCCGCCCGCCGCCAGGTAATTCTCCGGGCAGCGCAGATCCTGGAGGAGCGTCGCGAGGAAATTGTGGACTGGCTCATCAAAGAGTCCTGCTCCACCATGGGCAAGGCCCAGGTTGAGGTGTCCCTGGCCGCCGGTATTACCTCGGAGGCGTCGTCTTTCCCCACCCGCGTCCACGGTCGCATCGTCGAGTCCAATACGCCCGGCAAAGAGTTGCGGGTCTACCGGCGCCCCATCGGCGTGGTCGGCGTCATCAGCCCGTGGAATTTTCCGCTTCACCTGTCCGAGCGTTCAGTGGCACCGGCCCTCGCCTTGGGCAACGCAGTGGTTATCAAACCGGCCAGTGATACACCAGTTACGGGCGGGCTGATCCTCGCGAGGGTATTCGAGGAAGCGGGGTTGCCGCCGGGAGTGCTGAACGTGGTGGTGGGCGCCGGATCCGAAATCGGCGATGACTTTGTCACCCATCCCGTCCCTGGCTTGATTTCGTTCACGGGGTCGACGCCGATCGGGCAGAATGTTGGCAAGCTTGCCGCCGGTGGTAATCACCTCAAGCACGTTGCCTTGGAACTCGGCGGTAACGCGTCCCTGGTGGTCCTGGCGGATGCCAATCTGGATGCTGCAGTGGAAGCTGCCGTGTTGGGCAAGTTCCTGCATCAGGGACAGATCTGCATGGTGGTCAACCGGATCATTGTTGAGGCCCCGCTCTACGATGAATTTGTGGAGCGTTTCACCGCGGCGGCCTCTGGAGTGCCATTCGGCGACCCCGCTTCAGCGCAGACCCTGGTGGGTCCGGTGGTTAACGACAGCCAGCTTGAAGGGCTGAAAACGAGAATCGCAACAGCCAAGGCTGAGGGCGCCCGCGCTGTCCTTGAAGGCGAAATCACAGGCCGGGTCGTGCCGCCGCACGTGTTCGCCGACGTCCGTCCCGACATGGAGATTGCCCGCGAGGAGATCTTTGGACCGTTGGTGGGCATCATCAAGGCCAACAACGAAGCCCACGCACTGGAATTGGCCAATGCCACAGAGTTCGGACTTTCCAGTTCCGTGTTCTCCCAGGACCTCGATCGCGGCGTGCAATTCGGCCTGGGCATCAAGGCCGGCATGACGCATATCAATGAGATGCCCGTCCATGACGAATCGCACGTCCCTTTCGGTGGCGAGGGCAACTCCGGGTTGGGCCGGTTCAACGGAGACTGGGCTATTGCTGAATTCACCACCGACCACACGGTTGGAGTCAGGCGACTCTAATGCCGGGTGCCCCGCCGATGCACGGATAAGCGTGCATTGACGGGGCACTTCCGTTTCCATCGTGCCGCTTACAGCCATCACAAACGGTATGGATCGGTACGATTTCAATATGAATCATTGGCCCGGATTGCCAGCCGGCGTCCGGGCCAATGGATAAGGTGAATTTATGATCAATCCCGCACGCCTGCACTCGGACCTGTCCCGCCTGGGCCGGGAGACCGATATGTTCATGGCCACCGTAGAGTCGCTGTCCGACGTCGAAATGGCCACCCCATCCTTGTGCACGGGTTGGACCCGGGCGGATGTCATCGCCCACATCGCTTCGAACGGCCAGGCCTTAGTCAAGCTCATCGACTGGGCAACGTCCGGCGAAGAGCAGCAACTGTATGCCTCGCAGGAGGCTCGCGCCCGGGAGATAGCCGAGCTGGCCGCCCTGCCGCGCCGGGAACTGCTGGGCAAACTCCGCCAGTCCTCCGCCTATTTCGCCGCAGAGGCCCTCCGGCTCGGCGGGGAGATCGCCGCGGAGGAAGTGCACTTGCACGGTAAGCAGATTCCTGCGACGTCCATTGTGGCGTTGCGGATCGCCGAGATCGTGGTGCACCACCACGACCTCGACACCGCATGGACCATAGAGGAAGCGGACCCGGACTCTGTGCTCAACGCCCTGGAAGCCGCCGTGCGCACCATGCGCGCCAAGGGGGCGCCGGGGATGACGCTCGTGACGGAGGAACGCGACGAGTGGGTGATCGGCGACGGTGCCCTGCGCGTTATGTCCGACCGCGAGGGATTGCTCCAATGGCTGGCCCGCGGTGTGACCGACAATGTCGAGGCTGACGGCCCGCTGCCCATACTGCCGTCCTGGTAAGACCCGTATCCTGCGGGCCCGTCTTCAGCTCGTTTCCGGTTGGGTTCAACCGCCGACAGCGGTCCGAAGATTCTGCTACCGGATCGGCGCGGCCGCGAGTGGGGTCAGTGGGTCGAGCACGGGAACAGAAACGCCTGAATGCTCGCCAAGACGAACAATTGCCCCGCCAATGAAGTCAGCCTCCGTGCGGCGCCGCGCCTCCCGATCCTGGAGCATTGAGGCCTTGTGCTCACCGGCGTACGCGTAGGCATTTTCCAGGGCCGCATCAACTCGCCGCAGATAGGTTGACGCTTTGGGTTTGTGCCACGGCAATTGTCTCGTCGACGACGCGGGCCACGAGTTCGCGGGCCGGGGCGCTTGCTCCAAATTGGCCTACTGTTTGTCCGGTCGCGGCGCTTAGGGTGTTCAGGGCGGCGTTGAAGGCAAGCCACTCCCAGTTGGGTTCCTGGATGGCTTCTTCGGGGGAGGCATTGCTCATCCTCCGCCCACCTAAGTCTGCCGACGCACGCGAGCAAACCGGCCGAATCACACGCAAAGACCTCGTGATCTGCCGCTCGTAATGCCCAACGGTGGCCAATACGACGGCGGGACCTCCCGCCATCGTCCGTTTGAGCTGCACCGAACAGCCGTCGCCTATTGGGCTCTGGCCCACGCCGCTTCAAGCGCATCATGCCGTCCAGGTATGCTAACCCGCGGACTTTGGTCTTAGACAGCATTCGCGGGCCAACGCGACACTGGGAGGATACTCGCGATTGAAAGGTATCCCGTGTCCGTATCAGTGGAAACATCTCCAGGCCCTGCCAGCATTCCCGGGGACGTCAGCGTCCCCGTCCGGCAGCAGCACCTAGCGCAGCGCACCCTCGCCGCGCGCCCCTCGGAAGTCCGCAAAGTGTTCAGGGCCGCCCAGCGGCCGGGCATGATCTCGTTCGCTAATGGTGCACCTTACCTCGGTGCCCTCCCGTTCGACCGGATCGCTGCAGACGCCCAGCGGATCCTGCTCGAAAGCGGGGAACGCTCATTCCAGTACGGTGCCAGCGACGGCATCCCCGAGCTGCGTGCCCACATTTCCGAATTGATGAAGCTCGAGGGCATCAAGGCCGGCCCGGACCAGGTCATCGTGTATTTGAGGATCCGGTCCACGCCGGTGCGGGTCATGACGGTTTCCTGGATGACGGTTTCGCGGTCGGTGCCTTCGAAGATCTTCCCGCCGATGCTGGAGTACTCGCCCTCGGTGTTTTCGCGTACGACGTAGAAGTCGACATCACCCGGGACGCTGCCGGTCAGGGGGCTGGGCACGCCGGGTAGGAGTTTGACCGGGCGGAGGCTGACGTACTGGTCGAAGTGGCGGCGGAACTGCAGGAGGCTGCCCCACAGTGAGACGTGGTCGGGGACGACGTCGGGCCACCCGACGGCGCCGAAAAAGATGGAGTCGAACTGGTTCAGTTCCTCGAACCATCCGTCGGGCAGCATTTTCCCGTGCCGGGTGTAGTAGTCAGCCGAGGCGTAGTCGAAGTGCTCGTAGGTGAGGTTCAGGTCGAAGGCTGCGGCTGCGGCGTCCAGGACGCGCAGCCCTTCGGGCACGACTTCGGTGCCGATTCCGTCGCCGGGAATGACTGCGATGCGGTGGGGTTTCGACATCAGGATCCTTCTTCGTCGTTGGTGGTACTCGGGGCTAGCGGTCGACGGGGTGTGCCGGTTCGCGGTTTTCGAGGACGTCGATGACGGCGTGCGCGGCTGCCAGCCCCGCCCGTGTCCGTGCCTCGATCGTTTGTCCGGCGAGGTGGGAGGTGATGAGCACGTTGTYCAGGCCCCGRAGGGGRCTGTCGCCGKKCAGGGGTTCGCTCTCGAGCACGTCCAGCGCGGCRCCGGCGAGGGTGCCGTCGKAAAGTGCCTTGGCCAGGGCCCCTTCATCCACGAGTGAGCCGCGGGCGGTGTTGATGAGGACGGCGGTGGGTTTCATCGCTTGCAGCCGGGGCCCATCGATGAGTTTGCCGGTGCTCTGGCCTGCGCGGGTGTGCAGGGAGAGGTAGTCWGCGTCGCGGAGGACGGTGTCGAGGTCCGTGAACTGGACAGCGGTGTTGTCGCGGTCCGGGTGGGCTGTGCTGACCAGGACGGTCATGCCGAGGGCGACACCCAGGTTTGCCGTGGCTCGTCCGCCGGGGCCGTAGCCGATGATGCCCAGGGTGGAACCGCGCAGTTCATGGCCGGCTTCCCGGGGCCAGTGCCCTTGGCGGACGGCGGTGGTGACCTCCAGGAGGCGGCGTGCGGCCATGATGATCAGTCCGATGGTCAGTTCGGCGACCGAGTGGTGGTTTGTTCCGGGGGCGTTGCAGACCCTGATCCCGTGTGCGGCCGCGGCCTGGATGTCGATGGAGTCGTACCCCACTCCGCTGCGCGCGATGACTTGAAGGGAGGCGGCACCGGTGAGCATGTCGGCGGTGACCGGTTCGCTGGCGAGGATCGCGCCGGAGATGCCCTCGAACAACGAGCGGCGTTCCTCCAGGGTCCGCGGCCCCCGGGATGGCGAGTAGACCGGTTCCAGCCCGCGTTCGCGCAGGAGCTGGTCAACGGCATCTCCCGGGTGGAGGTAGTCGGTGGTGATCAGAATGCGAGCCATGGTGCGGTACGTTCCTAATTTGATGGCTGGGGATGCGTTGTGAAAGCGGCCGTTGGCCTACGGTTCACGCGGGCAGGGCCGCCGCGGAGTGCACGGCGGCCCTGAGGGGTGCTGTGTTAGTGGACCTCGATCTTTTCCGCTTCAATTGCGGTCGGTGCGTTTGACTCGATGGCGTTCTTTTTCTGGCCTGAGGCGTGGAGGGCTTTGCGGGCTTGTTCGGGGTCGAAGTCCTTTTCCCATTTGCCGACGACGACTGCTGCCATTGCGTTTCCGAGGACGTTGATGAACACGCGGCCTTCGTTCAGGAGCCGGTCGATGCCGACGATGAGGGCGAGGGCGGCCAGCGGGATGCCGCCGACGGAGCTGAGTGTGCTGGCCAGGACGATGAAAGCGCCGCCGGCGATACCCGCGGTGCCTTTGCTGGTGAGCATCATGACGCCGACCATGACCAGCTGCTGTTCCCAGGAGAGGTCCATGCCGACGGCCTGGGCCAGGAACACCGAGGCCATGGTCAGGTAGACGGCGGATCCGTCCAGGTTGAAGGAGAATCCGGACGGGATCACGATGCCGACGGTGGATTTGCCGACGCCCATGTTTTCGAGCTTCTTGATCAGCTGGGGGAGGACCGCTTCGCTGGAGCAGGTGCTGAGGGCGATCAGCAGTTCGGCCTTGAGGTAGCGCATCACTGTAAAGATGTTCAGTCCGCAGGCCCGGGCGATGGTGCCCAGGACCACGACGACGTAGACGATGCAGGTTGCGGTGAACAGCAGGACAAGGTATCCGAGTTGCTGCAGGCTCTGGGTGCCGTAGTTGGCCACCACGGCCGCAAGTGCCCCGAACGTGCCGATGGGGGCAAGGCGCATGACCCAGCTGACGATCTTGAAGATGACCGTGGACAGGGCCTGGATGCCCTTGGTGAGGAAGGCGCCGGATTCTCCGGAGACGTTCAGGGCGGCACCGAACACGATGGAGACCATGAGCGCGGCGATGATGGTGTGGCCGGTCAGGGCCCCGAACAGGGAATCCGGGATGATGTTGCTGACGAATTCGAGGCCGTCGAAGCCTTTGCTGGCGGCCTCCGGCACCTTGCTGGCGTCCAGTTTGGACGGATCGATGTTCATGCCTGCGCCGGGGTGGAACACGTTGGCGACGACCAGGCCGATCAGCATCGACACCAGTGACAGGGCGATGAAGTAGCCCAATGCCTTAACGCCGATGCGGCCTGCTTTGCGCAGGCTGTCCATCGAGGCGATGCCCAGGGACACGACGCAGAACACCACAGGGATTACGATCATCTTCACCAGCGCGATGAACCAGTCGCTGAGCGGGGTGAGCTGTTTACCGACGGACGGCAGAAGCAGCCCGACGGCGACGCCCAGGACGGCGCCCAGGACAACTTGGAACCAGAGTTCGCGGATCAGCCGGCCGAACCGGGATCGCTGCTTGGGCGGTGCGGAATGTTGCGGGTACTGCATGGTGTGGGACGACATCTTGGGTGCTCCTTTGCACGACAGACAGAGAAAAATGGGGAGGTGCGGTCCCGGGCAGTGACCCTGCCCGGGACCGGGCACTACCAGAGGGGTTAGTTGTGCAGTGCGCGCAGGACCTTGTAGAACTCGGCCTTGCCTTCAAGCCCGACGCCGGGCAGATCGCCCGGGGCCACGCGGCTGTTGACGATGACAGCGTCGTCAGTGAAGCCGCCGGTGGGCTGGAACTCGCCCGGGTAGGACTCGTTTCCGCCGAGCTTGAGTGCTGCGGCGATGTGCAGGGAGAACTGGTGTCCGCCGTGGGGGATGCAGCGGCGTGAGGACCAGCCGTGCTGGGCCAGCATGTCCTGGATCCGGCGGTATTCGGTCAGGCCGTAGCTCAGGGCCGGGTCGACCTGGATGAAGTCGCGGTCCGGGCGCATCCCGCCGTAGCGGACCAGGTTCCGTGCGTCCTGGAGGGAAAACAGGTTCTCTCCGGTTGCGATCGGGTTTTTGTAGTGCTCGGAAAGGGTGGCGTTCAGGGCGTAGTCCAGCGGGTCGCCGACTTCCTCGTACCAGAACAGCCCGTACTGGTCGATGGCCTTGCCGTACGCCAGTGCCGTCTCGAGGTCGAACTTGCCGTTGACGTCCACC
This sequence comes from Arthrobacter sp. P1_B11, assembly GCF_056406715.1. Classification (NCBI taxonomy): domain Bacteria; kingdom Bacillati; phylum Actinomycetota; class Actinomycetes; order Micrococcales; family Micrococcaceae; genus Arthrobacter; species Arthrobacter sp. P1_B11. The sequence goes on along the minus strand of NZ_JBFTZQ010000027.1, from coordinate 17,959 downwards.
ATCAGGCGGGAAGCGTCGCCGTCGAGGACCTCGATCACGGCTTCGATGCGGCGCAGGTCTTCGGCGAGGTCGGCGCCGCCGATCTTCATTTTGACCACGTTGTACCCCTTGGCGAGGAAGCCGCGCATTTCGTTCTGCAGGTCTTCGAGGCTCTTGCCGGGGGCGTAGTAGCCGCCGGCGGCGTAGACGAAGACGTCCTTGTCCGGGTTGCCATCACCGTAGTGATCCGAGATCCACCGGTACAGCGGGACGCCGGCGATCTTCGCTGCGAGGTCGTGCAGTGCCATGTCGGCGACGCCGACGGCGACCGAGCGTTCGCCGTGGCCGCCGGGCTTCTCGTTGGACATCATCAGGTCCCACGCCTTCTCCGGGGAGAGCTGGCCGTCCTCATCGAGAAGATCCTCGGAAGGGGCATCCATGATGCGCGGCAGAATGCGGTCTTTCAGGATTCCCGTGGCGTTGTAGCGGCCGTTGGAGTTGAAACCATAGCCCACCAGAGGCTTTCCGTCGACGAACACATCGGAGACGAGCGCGATGATCGTGCAGTCCATCTTGGTGAAGTCAATGAAGGCGTTCCGGATCGAGGAACTGATGGGGATGGTGCCTACGTGGGCGGAAACGATTTTCATCTTTGAACTCTCTCCTGACTGAGTATCTTATTTCTTATAAGACTTGATCTAAAGCTGGGCCTGGTAGTGATGGGAGCATAAGCCCTCGGAACAAATATCTTATAAGACCTTGGGCTCAAGACTAGCCCGGGGTGACGAGGAGCACAAGCCTTTCGTGAATATTCTTATAAGATGTTTCCAACGCTCTACACTGAGAGCAGCGGGGGCGCACCTCGGTAAGAGATTCGGAGCAGCAGATGGGCACCACGAACGTCTTTTCCAGTAAGGGCAGTCTGGCGTACAGCGAACTCCGCCAGCTGATCCTCTCCGGTGGCCTTGCCCCTGGCTCGCGCATCTCCCAGTACGAACTGGCGGAGAACATGCAAATGAGCATCACCCCCCTGCGTGAAGCGATCCGCCGACTCGCGAGCGAGAGCCTGATCATCATGGACACCCACCGCGACTCCCGTGTGGCCGACATGAGCGCCTCCGAAGCGCGCGAACTCCTTGAAGTCCGTCTCTCACTTGAACCATCAGCAACTGAATTGGCAGCCTCCCGCCGCACGGACGCAGATATCGCGGCAATGCGCACAGCGGCCGAGAAGCTCCTGCCGGTCACCCGGGTGTGGGGCGAGGACGCGATAACAGTGCACCGGGAATTCCACCGGGCCGTCTACGCCGCCTCGCACAACGACGTAATGATCAAGCTCCTGGATGACCTGTGGGACAAATCCGACCGCTACCGCCGCATCGGCCTCGAGCTCCCCTCCGGGGATGAGCCCCGCACCATCGACCTGGACCAGCACCATCAGATACTCGAGCTCATCATTGCCGGGGACGGCGCCGGCGCGGCCGAGCTCGCACGCACCCATATCGCCAACAGCCTCACAGCCTCGGTGACCGGAGCTTTGGAGCAACGCGAAAGCGTACAGTCGCCAGCCATGGAGAAAACCGCCTAGTATCCGCCGATTTCCCTCCGATCGTCAAGAACCGGTAGCTGTCGGCGGCGCTTGTCCCGCACCGGTTATAAGGCAGAGCCTCGGCCTGGCGGGAAGCCGGAGACCTCATTCCGGCACGCAGCGTGGAGGAATGGCAGGAGATCAAGCCACTGAACCTCCGCGAACTGTTAAAGGGCCAACTGACCCGAACCCTGGGCCGGCCCTGTGTATTCAAGGGTGTGGGAATGGCTTGGCAGGACCTGGTCACGGTAACAGTGGTGTATGAACAACACACCAGCGATGAAACTGCAGGGTAAGCGGTCTGAGCTTCATCGGTTGTTGGCTGGTAACTTCTGCGATCTGACCAGAACAAGGGGAAACATCTCCTTGCTGCGCTGGGCTCTCCCTTTGGCAAATCCAACGCCGATAACGGACCTTCGCCACCCTGCCCAAACTCTGGCATTACTTGTGCACCGTGATGCCGAGTCGGGACAGCTTCCTTTATATTGTTGCCCGGCTCAGTCCGAGTTCGGTTCCGCCGCCCCTACAGTGGTAGCCGGGCGGCACAGGGATCGGATTATTCAGCGTACAAAGTGCACGGGGCGTGCCCTGGACATTGGACCTCGTCGAAGTTCTTGCCGGAGGCGTCAGCGGCGCACGAGCAGGCTGATCTGGGTCCTGATGTCCTGCACGATCGCCTCGGCACTCAAGGCAGCGTTCACGCTTGCTGCCATGCTGACAAACATGATCGCCGAGACAATGCGTGCCGTCGTTGCGGCATCACCGGCACCGGCGAGCTCCTCCCTGCCCAGGACTGCAGCGATGGCCTCCTCGGTCTGCGCGACGATGGAGAGGGCCTCGCTGTGGTGTGGCTCCGTCGGGTCGCCGAAGACCATCTCCCGCAGGTAGGTGCGCCCGTTGTCTACCTGGGTTCGGTTGCACTCAACGATCGGCCGCACAATGGCCGTCACTGCATCCAGCACATCCGGGATGGCTTGAGCATGAGTCCCGCCCCGCTCGAGCGCTTCGGCGTAGTGGGCGTTCTGTACGAGCAGGAGCAGTTCTCCTTTGGTTTTGGCGTAGAGGAACAGGGTTCCGGTGCCGATGTCGGCCTTATCGGCGATTTGCTGGGTTGTGACCTCCTCGACCCCGTGCTCCGCGAACAGCTCGCTGGCTGCGGCAGTGATGCGATCGAGCTTCTGCTGCTTGTTCCGCTCGCGCCGTCCGAGCGGCTGGGACGCGACAGGCATTGAGGGTTCCTCCGGATGTAAACTGACTGGACTCAGTAATGAGTATAACGATCCCGGGGAGCCCGAGTCCCTCTTGCGGCGTCTCTACTCTTCGTAGTGGGGGAGGGCCTGGCCCTGCCTGACATAGGTGAGGGCGGCGTCGACGTCGTAGGCGTGGATCGCGGAGGCCAGCGGCGTCAGCTGGCGGGAAAGCATCTCAACCGGAAGGCGTCGCGGGCCGCTCTGTCGGCGAACCCCAGGGGGAGAGCGGCGGATTGGAAGGTGACTTCCGCGATGCCGTCGATCTTCCGGTCATCCGGGATAGCGGTCTCCGCCCCGGTGGTGGCGGGCCGCAGGCTGGGTTGTGTTCGGCTAGGTGGATCTGCCGGTATTCCGACAGGCCTGGGGTGGCGGCGATGATGCCGGAGTGCGGGCCCTTCCAGCAGTCCATGCCGGTTTGGCGGGACTGGTCGGTGCGCACCCACAGCAGGATCGAGGAAGTGAAGTGTCTTATCACATGCGGTTGCGTGGTTGACGGTGAGGTGCCCGTTGGTGCCTTCTGGTCGCGAGCGTGAAGGTCAGGGGGCGAGGAATTCGACGGCGGCGGGGGCGAACTTGGCGTGGTACTGGAAGATGCCGCCGTGGCCGGAGTCGGGGTAGATGATCAGCTGGGATTCCTTGATGCGCCGGTGCAGGTCCTCTGAGAGAACGGATGGCACCATGCGGTCGTTGTCGCCGTTGGCGATGAGGGTGGGGTGYGTGAGCGTGGACAGGTCCGACGGGGCGGAGCGGCCGAACTTCTGGATTGCCTTCAGCTGCGTCTGGAATGCACGGGTGCTGATCGGCTTGTCACGGTCGACGGTGCGCTCCTGAAGACGCTTGATGAACGCTTTCGCGGCGGGTTTGCCGGTGGTGTTGCGGTTGAAGAACAGGAATTCCTTGGGGTCCGACCGTGTCAGCGTTGCGCGGAGTATGTCCCAGTAGGTGGTGCCGACGACCTTGTCGATGTCTTTGCCTCCCCGCGGGCCGGTTCCGGTCAGCACGAGCTTGCGGACGAGGTCGGGATGCTTGAGGGCCAGGTCCTGGGCGATCATGCCTCCCAGTGAGAAGGAGAAGACGTCGATTTTGTCGAACCCGAGGGCCTGGATGAAGGTGTAGGCGTCTCCGGCCATTGCCTCGATACTGTCGGGAACCCGTCCGGTTGAGGCGCCGACACCGGGCTGGTCGAAGGTGATGACGTGGCGGTTCTTCGCAATGGGGTCGATGATGCGGGGATCCCAGTTATCCATTGTGGCAGCGAGGTGCACGAGGAACACGACGGGGATGCCGCCCTTTGGCCCCAGCTCGCGGTAGGCGTAGGTGACACCTCCGGCTGTGATGGCGTTGGCAGGTGCTTTCGCGTACGAGGTGACGACGAATTCCTTCGGGGTGTCGGTGTTGCCCATGACGGTTGTTCTCCTGGATGGTCTGCGGGATGAATGGCTGGCGGCGGGTCAGTCGGTGACCGTGAGTACTGCTTTGCCGCGGATGCCGCCCGCGGCCAGGGACTGCAGCGCTTGTGGGGCCTGGTCGAAGGTGAAGACCTTCCCTACGATGGGGTGCAGCACGCCGTCGTCGACCAGGGCGCTGATCTGGCGCAGTTGGTCGCCGCTGGCACGCATGAAGAGGAACTCATAGCTGACGCCGAGCTTCCTCGCCTGCCGCCGAATCTTGCTACTGAGCCCGGTGATCGCCAGACGCAGCACAGGACTCAGGCCGGCTTTGCGGGCGAACGCCGGATCAGGCGGGCCGGAGATCCCAATCGCTTTGCCACCGGGCCTGAGGATGCGCAGTGACTTCTGCAGGTTTTCCCCGCCGAGGCTGTCCAGCACCAGGTCGTATCCGCTGAGGAGCTGCTCAAAGTCCTGGGTGCGGTAGTCGATCACGATGTCCGCCCCGAGGTCCCGCAGGAAGCCGGCGTTGGAGCTGCTCGCGGTGGTTGCAACGGTCGCGCCGAGGTGCTTGGCGAGCTGGATGGCGATCGAGCCGACCCCGCCGGCGCCGGCGTGAATGAGAACCTTGTGCCCGGGGCGCACGTTGCCCTGCTCGACGAGGGCCTGCCATGCGGTAAGCGCCACAAGCGGCAGCGAGCCGGCTTCCTCCATGCTGGCCGATGCGGGCTTCAGTGCGAGGTCTTCCTCGGCGACGGCGATGCGCTCGGCGAACGTGCCGATGCGGTCCTTGTCGGGGCGGCCGTAGACCTCATCACCGGGCTTGAACCCGCGCACCTTTTCCCCGACCTGGAGGACGGTGCCGGCTACGTCGTTGCCGAGGATCAGCTGGAGCTTGTAGGGGAGGATCTGCTTGAACTCACCCAGCCGGATCTTCTCGTCCAACTGGTTCAGGCCGGCTGCTTGAACCTGCACGAGCACGTCGCGTTCGCCGACGGTCGGCTCAGCGACCTCCGCTTCGCGCAGCGGCTCCCTGTACTTGGTGACGACGAACGCTCGCATGCCGTGATGTCCCTTCTATGACGGGTGTTGGTTAGTAGTTGCTGCCGGTGATGCAGGCAATCTCTCGGGGGCGCCATCCGGTCGCGCCGGGCACATTGTCCTAGCGGCGGCACGAGATGGACCATACTCAATTCTGATTCACCTCAATTATGATTTTACTCAGATATTTGTCAAGGGGAAGTGTCCCAGCCGACGCTGCATGCCAATGCCACGGGGAACCCTCTCGTAGCACGGGAAGGGCCGGAGTTCCTCGAGTTCCTCGGGTCTGTGGTTCTGGTCCTCTCGGCGGGTGATTGAAGCGGCTGGCGCCCCAGGCTTGGAAGTTCCTGCACGGGCACACAGGTTGGGGCGCATCGCTATGGCCCTCGTAAGCTGCGGGCGTGCCGGGCACCCGCCTCTCGAGACGATAGCCCATTGGTTGCGAGTACGAGTGAGCCGCGAAGCGCGCGCGTTCTGCGCGTTCGAAGCGGGGTAATCGTGGTCCTCCCTTGTTCGCAGCCGCCCATGCCAGTTCGCTGATCCGGGGTTCGGAAGCACCGTGGTCATGGACTTGAGTAACGATTGGCGCGCTGTCCCAGCCAGCCCAAGTGGTCGGTACTGAGTGTCCGAAATAGTTATGCACGAGGCGTGGGATACACCGCCAAATAGTGACCTCGGCTTCTCACCGAGCGGGGAAGCGCAGGCTGGACTGCGGCGTTGAGTGCTCGTCCTGTCCCAGCCCAAGGCAAAGATGCCATTGGTGCACAATCCCGTGCCCTAACTTCAAGAACTAGGGCTCCGCTAGCACGTTCACCCTGTACCCGTCTATCAGCGGTTCATCTCTGAAGCCGCGTGGCGGCTCCACGTCCATATGCAATTCCCGTGAACGTCCAAATATAAGACCGGAGGGCAGGAATGCTCACTGCTACACTCTGCTCATGATCGGGCTTCCCTTCGCGGGAGACGGGCTGGTGCACGCCGGCCTGTTAGGGCTGGGAATCCTCGCAGCCTTGCTGTTCTACGCCTTTGAGAAGCGCCGGCGCGGCCTGTCCGACCCGCGGTTGTGGCCCATTGCCGGTTTCGCTATCGCCTTCGGGGCCATCGGCTCAAGGGTCCTCACATGGGATGTTTCCCGGCAGGTCTCCTTGGCGGACTGGTGGGGCAACGGCGACCGCAGCATCCTCGCGGGCCTTGTGGGCGCGTGGCTGGGCGTCCATCTGGGTAAACGGCTGACAGGTTACCGCGAATCCACCGGTGATTTGCTTGCGCCCGCGGTCGCATTGGCGCTGGTCATCGGGCGGGTGGGCTGCCTCCTTACGGAACTGCCCGGCACCCCTACCGGGGGTGCATGGGGGATAACGCTCACGCCCGGGCAGGCTGCGATGTTGGGCGGACCGCCCGGGGTAGGGCTCCACCCGTCCTTTGCCTATGAAATCGTGTTCCATGCGGCCGCATTCGCGCTCATGTGGCGTTATCGGGACCGTTTGCCTGGTCCTGGCGACCTCTTCATCTGCTACGTGACTTCCTACGCCTTGTTCCGGTTCGGAGTCGAATTCGTCCGAGGCAACGAGGTGCTCTGGCTGGGGATGAGCCGGCCCCAATGGTTCCTCCTGGTGATTCTTCCCCTGCTGTTCTGGCGGATGCTGCGGGTCTTCGGTAAACCACTCCGCCCGAAGTTGGAAGGAAAAGTGGCATGAGCGAGGACAACCCCGACGTTCCCCGGAACCCGCCCCCACCGCCCCAGCAAGAGGAGCCGCCCTCTGAACCAAGACGCGGCTCCATGGGGCTCGGAATCCTGTTGGGAGCTCCTGCCCTTTATGCCCTTTACTTCGGGACAACAAGGGGTATCGCTCCGGATGAAGGGTACAAGACGTTCCTCGCTGGGCCTGCAGCGTTCATACCTATCGCTGCGTATCTGGCGGTAGCCGTTGTGCTGGCGGTCCGGCCACGCACCTCCCGGTTGGGTGCGGGGCTGCTTATTGGCCTGGGGATCTTCACCCTCCTCGGCGGTGGGATCTGCGTCGGAAGCCTCGCGCAGATGAGAGGCCTGAGATGAATCCGTCCTCGTTCTCTTCCCGGCAGGCGCTGCCCGGTCCCGGCCAGCCGCTGCGCGGGGACCGCATCCACCGGTACGTCACAGCCTTCTGTCCCGCCTGCCACGAGACAAACCCCCCGCTCGCGCAGGTGCGGCGCCTCTCCGGCGCTCTGGTGATCCGCGACGACCGGGTCTGGCTCGAACGCGGCTGCCCGGATCACGGACTCGTCAGCACGTTGTACGACGAGTCTCCGGAAATTCTGCGCTACCTGGAGAAGTGGCAGGCGCCGACTAAGCAACACATCCCGGACCAGGCCGGCAATTACCGCCAGGTACCGGAGGCTTACGCCTACGGGCTGCCCGCCATGCAGACGCAGCACACGTGTATCCTCCTGCAGGACATCATCGAGCACTGCAACCTGCGCTGCCCCACCTGCTTCACTGCCTCCGGCCCCCAGCTGCAGGGAGTGGCGCCGCTCAGCGAGGTGCTGGCGAATATCGACACCCGGCTTTCCCGCGAAAACGGGCGGCTGGACGTGCTGATGCTCTCCGGCGGCGAGCCGACGCTTTATCCCCATCTGGGCGAACTTCTGGATGAGCTCGTCGCTCGGCCGATCGTCCGGATCATGGTGAACAGCAACGGCATCCTGATAGCGACCGACGACGAACTGCTCGCACTGCTGGCCAGGCACCGGGACCGCGTAGAGGTGTACCTCCAATACGACGGCCCGTCCAAAGGAGCATCCATCCACCACCGAGGGGGAGACCTGACCCGCTTCAAGGACATGGCCATCGCGCGCCTGTCCGAGGCAGGTGTTTTCACCACCCTGACGATGACAGCGACACTGGGCGTCAACGACGGTGAGGTGGGCGCCGTCGTCATGAGGGCTTTGGAAACCCCGTTCGTGGGCGGGGTTGCGCTTCAGCCGGTGTTCGGTTCCGGCCGGGGGCACGGCATCGACCCCCTGGACAGACTCACCCATACGGGGGTACTCGATAGGCTCGCGGAGCAGACCGGAGGGGTGGTCTCATGGCACGACCTGACAGCACTCCCGTGCTCACATCCGCACTGCGCGTCTGTGGGCTACATGCTGAAGGACGACTCAGGGATCTGGCGTTCGCTGACAGCCCTCATCGGGCACGATCAACTGCTCGCCTGGCTGGAACTCAATCCTGACAGCATCGCCAACCGCATCGCCGACAGCGCGATCCCGCTCGAACTGCGCAACCTGATGAAGTCCTCCCTGCTGGACCTGCTGAGCGAGCAGTCCTCGCTGTCCCACCCGCGGACAATGGATCTTTGGAAGAACATCTGCACCCAGTGCGACCTCGGCATCGGCACGCTCACCACACTGGCTGCCGGCAAGCTTCCAGGGCAGCAACAGCGGCTGCGTCGACTCCTCGCCGAACGGGTCACCCGCATCATGGTCAAGCCCTTCATGGACATCTCGACCATGATCGAGGAACGGCTTACGCAATGCTGCGTTCATGTGGGCACGAAGAGTGACGCCGGCGATCACCAGTGCGCTCCGTTCTGCGCTGTTCAGGCGTGGCCGGCCTTGGCAAGGCAACGTATGAGCACAGCCACGGGCACGCGGCTTCTCCCCGTCCGCCAGGTCTGAGTCAGCGATAGGGAGGAATGATGAGTTCTGCTTCTGATGCCCGGCGTATTGCAGCCGGACCATTGCCGTCGCAGCTGGTGCGCTCCAAGCACGCAGGCCGGGACGGACACAGGCCTGACCCTGAAACGGATCCGCAGTCCCCGCCGCCCGTCGATCCGCTGCGGCTCTGCATCTTCGCGACCGTTGCCCTGCTCGGCTGGGCAGCCGGTCCGGTGGCAGTGGCCGTGTTCGCTGCAGTCGGATTCGCAGGCTATTGGAAAGCGCGACGGAGGGGCCTGACGAAATCGAACTGTTACCTCGGCGATACGAGGCTGGTCTTGGCCTACCTGGGCGTCCTGTTGGCGGCTGGGTTGTGGGGGATATATTCGCTGGCAGTTCAACTTTTCGGCTCGTAGACGCCCCGCCGGCACAGCGAGCCATAATTTCGGCTCCTGCTCATTCCCACCCTGCTGTCCACGGCATGCCTTCAGTTTCAACCCCGGATCTTGTCCTCACGATAGCTGCTGACCCACTCCTGTAGCCAGTCGGTGCTCCAGGTCGGGGTGGCGACCAAGAGAACTTCCGGAGTCCTTGGTCATCGCGCCCGCCCAGATGCATTTCTGAAGCGTCCTGTGTACTGTGCGGCTGTTGATTTCGAGCTGTCCGGCTCGCTGTGCCAACAATTCTCCGGTCTCAGGGATGATGAGCTCCGTCGCTACCTTTAGATCCATGCCATCAACGTGACACAGCCTGCGAAGCCCGTAGCCGTCGTTCCCTTAGAACAGCGGCCAGGGCACCGCCGACATCTCACCGCTCGGAGCCGGAAACCTCCCTGCCAAGCGCAACCGGGCGCAGCGCGCGGCGAGCGTTGCAATTTCTTCGGCGCTGAGCAAGTGCGCCAGGTTTCGGCCCAGCCCACCGTGCAGTCCTTCGCTGACACGATCGATGCCGTCGCGTTCCTCGGCGGTCAGAGCGTCGCCCAGCCATCCCCACAGCACCGTGCGCAGCTTGTGGTCACGGTGAAAGGTGAGCCCATGGTCCACGCCGTGCCGGTGTCCGTCCGTCATGGCAAGAATGTGGTCGCCTTTGCGGTCGGCGTTGTTGACGACCATGTCGAACACCGCCATGCGTCTGAGCGCTGGCGAGTCTTCGTGAACGAGGGCGACCATCCGTCCGTTCTCATCTCGTCCTTCGAGAACGTGCTTCCAGCCCGTCTCCGGCACGTGGTCCGCCGCGACCAGGTTCACGGCGCATTGGGCGGGGTCTTGCTCCTGCCAGAGCTGCACCATTCCTTCGCCCATCGGACCATCGCGCAGCCAGGTGTGCGGCACGACGTCCCAGCTGAAGGCCTGCGAGACCAGGTAGGCGGCCACCTCCCGGTGAGCCAGGGTGCCGTGGGGAAAATCCCACAGCGGACTTTCGCCTGCTATCGGCTTGTAGACGACCACCACGTCGCCGATGCTGCCCAAAAATGTAGCGTTTGAAGCCGTCGTGATCCGGCCGGTGAGCGTCAGCTCGGCGGTCACTAGGTCCGGCGCTGGCATCAGACCTCGGGAAGGGTGCAGATGTGCCCGTCGGCGTCTATGGGGTAACCGCAGAGCGAGCACGTCGGACGCCCCGCGACCACGATCTCACGGGTGCGCTTGGCAAATGCGCGGGCGGTGCCGACGGGCATTCGCACCACCAGCATTTCGGGCTCGTTAGCGCCGTCCTCATCAAGCGATGTGTCGTTGTCATCAGCATCGACATCGGCGATGGGGTAGGCCTCTATTACGACCTGGGCCGTGGTTGGGTCCCAACCTAAGCTCATGGCGCCGGTGCGAAACTGCTCCTGAACGGCCTCGAGCTGGTCGTTGTCGACAAGTTCAATGGGAGTACTCGTGGGAACGCTGAAGGGGTTGCCGTGGACCGTGATGAGCTGGTCGAGAATTTCGTCGATCTTCTCCGCGAGCAGAGCCGACTGCTGCTTCTCCAGGGCAATACTCACGATCTGCGTCCCTGCGCGTACCTGAAGGTAGAACGTGCGCGCCCCCGGGAGGCCAATCGTGCCGACGACGACCCGATCGGGCCAGGCAAACTCGTGAACACGTGTAGGCATGTCAGTATTTTAGGCACATGAGGTTCATGGTGCCTTTTGCCCTGCACCGCCGCCCACCGGCGCGTCGCCGGAGTGGGTGCCGTTCGACAGCCACGACAGATCACCCGCATCGGTGTTGGTCGCGTAGACGCTCGGCCGACTAGCGCCGTAGCGCACGATCGATACGGAGGCGGGGCCCACGTTAATACGCTGGAACAGGTCAAGGTGCATGCCGAGCGCGTCGGCGAGGATTGACTTGATGATGTCACCGTGACTTACCGCCACCCACACGGCCCCTGGCCCGTACTCGGCTTCGAAGGCTGCATCGTGGCGTCGAATCGCTGCCACCGACCGAGCCTGCATCGCGGCCATGGATTCACCGCGGGGAAAGACGACGGCGGACGGTTGCGACTGCACAACCGGCCACAAATCCTCGGTCGCGAGATCACTGAGCGTGCGGCCCTGCCACTGGCCGTAATCGCACTCGGTGAGATCGGGATCGGCCGGCGCGTACGGCGTGCCAGCCTGGCGATCGAGGATAAGCTGGGCGGTCTGCTGACAACGCTCAAGGGGGCTCGACACCACCCCGACCACGGGCACGGCCGCGAGCCGGTCTCCGGTCAGAGCCGCCTGGTCGCGCCCGATCTCGTCCAGGCTGACGCCGACGGCCCGGCCGGCCAGCAGCCCAGTGGCATTGGCTGTGGTGCGACCGTGCCGCACGAGAATAACTGTTGCCATCCCCCCAGCCTAACCACCCGCTCGATGGCGGTGTGAACCGTACCGGGTCGCGGGTAGAACAGGCAGATAAAGCACTGGCGGAACACTTCAAGCACGCCGACGGGCTCAAACCCGCCCAGACGGACTCGGCACGCATTGACCAGCTAATGGACGACGCAGCAAAACCGGAAACCGGCGGCCAGAACCCCGGCCGAAGTCGACCCCCGCATGGAGGACGTCCTGTGCCCGCTCCGCGTCGGATCCAGAAGTTCCCGCCATCTCAGAGCGGGTCGTGTGCCATCGGTTGTGATGGACCACACCTACCCCGCGCTGTGCGCCCAGAACCAGGGCACGGCACTCTTTGTAAAAGCCCCGGCTTTTGTGGAGACGTTTTTAGTTGGAAATTGAGAGCAGCCCCTGGGCAGGGTGGCCCGCGTGGAGCTGCTCGTATTCGACTGGCGGGATATGGCCAATCTCGCCGTGGAGACATCGGTGGTTGACCCACTCTACGTATTCGGCCACTAGTGGCTGAGCGTGCCGTGCGGCGTGCCCGGGAGTCGGCAACGGGCGGGGGCGGGACTTGGTCGCAGCCGCGGTTGAACTTCTCCAGCAGGATCAAGTGTTTCTAGGCAAAGAAGCGCCGCACCCTGTCGATGCGGGGTGCGGCTGTTTGGGGGGGGAGAATAAGGCTGTGGACAGTGTTGACACTTTGGGTCACGGACTGGGCCGTACCGGTGCTGGACTGGCCCGGATTCCGTATGTTTGATGCAGGGGCGGGACGGGCGGCGGTTGCCTGCCCGTCCCGCTGTGCAATAGGCGGAGGGGAAGAACCAGTGGCCCTGGCGTTCCGGCCGGTTGGCTACGACCGGGAAGCTGCCGGTGCAGCCCCGCCGTTCAAGGGCGGCGGCGTAGATCCCCTTTCGGGCGGAGAACCAGCCGGCGATCAGGAGGGGAATGACAATCAGTAGCGACGCCAGGACCCATCGTTCGGAAGGAGACGGGCATTACCCAAGGTGCGCTCACCGGTTGCGTCCCTGCGATGTTCAGCCCTCGCGCCTTCATCTGGCGTCCGTCGGCGATGACGATCATGCCCCGCCTTGGCGTTGCTCCGCACGTTTCCTGGGAACGTGGTTCCGGTGTCGCCCCAGATGACATTCGGTGCGCTGGCCAGAATGTAGTTGCGCGCGGCGGGACCTGTCATGGCTAGGCCGTTGTTCGAGGAACTGATGCCGTGCCGGTCCTTAAGCGCTTTGAAGAGCGCTCTCGCGGTTGCAGTGTGGGCATCAGTCATCAGGCACCAACTGGTGTAGAGGCCGTACAGTGCGTCCGGCCCAAGCCCTGCTCCTGCTTCCCGGTCGACGGCGATGGCTTCGGAGAGGAACCGGTCGAAGTGCGAAGGGGAGGTCATTTGCGCTCTTTTCAGTAGTTACATCGGTCCCGGTTTCACGTCAGCTGCCACGCGCTTCGGCAGTGTCAGATCGGGCCAGTGACATGAGTTGTTCGGAGCAGATTCCGACGTGGATGGGAAAAGGTGCCGAGGGCGGCAATGTTTGGTGGCTACATTCCGTCAACGGCTTGTCTGCTGAGGATCTCGTATGAGGCACGTGGCTGCCGTATCGGGGACCTCACCCTGAAAAGGAGCCGGATACGTGAAAGTGACGGGCGGATCGACGTGCTCGACTCCCGCCGCGGGCTTCGTGGATCCTAGATGGAGCGCCAGTTCCGGCTGGCGGCAGCCGGCGTTACGTCGGCTTGAAGGGCAGAGCCGTCACCGGTGAATCAGTCGCCACATGGAGTCTTTTCTCGCCTATTCTGGGTTTTTCGTCTGAGGCGGTCTGACGGTGGACAATTTCGTGCGAGGGATGACCTTGGGCTGTGGGGCGATCGCCATGGAAAGGACTGCGCTGTGATGTCAGGTGGGGATTCCCGGGCTGTTCCGGCTGAACCGAACCATGCCCGGGCTGACAGCCGTCGGGAGCGCAGGCAGAGCCGCTGGGCCACTGTCCTGGCTGTGGCGCAGCGATTGTTCTACGTGGCGGTTACGGGGGCGGTGGGGTGGGCGGTCTACTACTTCCTACTGGCACGCCTGGCGCGCGGGCCCGAGCAGGTGTGGGTGTTCCTGCCTGTCTGGCTGATCTTGGCGTACGCCCTCTTGCCGCGCGTCCACAGGATCCTAAGCAGCCTATACATTCCGGACTACTTCATCGGCCGCGCACGGACCGGCGACGGCGTGCTCGGGGATCCCATCAACCTCGCCGTCATCGGCCCGGCAGGGGAGTTGCGGCAGGCGATGATCACGGCGGGATGGGTCGAGGCCGACCCCCTGACTGTCTCGACTGCCTGGCGAACCCTTGAATCAACGGTGGTCGGGCGCAGCTATGCGGCCGCGCCGGTCAGTTCGCTCTACGTGTTCGGAAAGAAGCAGGACATCGCTTTTCAGCGTGAGATCGACGGTAACCCCCGTAAACGGCATCACATCCGGTTTTGGAGATGCCCTGACGACTGGATGCTGCCCGGAGGCATAGGAGTGGACTGGGTGGGTGCGGGCACCTACGACAGAAGTGTCGGTCTGTCCCTCTTCACCTTCCAGATCACGCACAAAATTGCTGACCGCACCGACGAAGAGCGCGATTTCATCATTGAGACCCTCCGGGCGGCCAACGCGGTCGAATCGGTGCATGTCATCAGGAACTTCTCGACCGGATATCACCACCGAAACGGGGGCGGTGACTCCATCCGCACCGACGGCCACCTTCCGATCATTGATCTGAATCCCCCGGAGCGGCTGGGGACTCGGTCCGGAACTTGATCATCTTGTGGGTGCCGTCGCAATAGGGCTTGATCGCGGACGCCCCGCACCGGCACAGGGCCACAGTTCGCCGTTGCCGCGGCGCTGGTTCCCCTGAAGGGGTGACGATGTCGAAGTCGCCCCGGACGAGGATGGGGCCGTCGGGGCAGAGGACGATCGAGCCGTTGCCGGGAAACTGCTGCTGGTCCTGATTCATGTGTACTCCCGTTGGGGTTGGGCAAGAAATGAAGGGTCGGGTGAGAATGCGAGGCGGATCTTGCCGCCGTGCCTGACCTGCAACTCCGTGACGGAATGCGCGGCTGTCTTGAGCCGGGTCCCGGCGTAAGGAACGCCTCCTCCGAGCCGCAGTGCCAGCGCGATCCAGCTGCAGACGGCGCGTTCGGCAACCCACAGCGGGGCGAACAGGACGGTCCGGGCCGGAAAGACGCACCGGCCCCGGTGCCGTCTGCGCCCGACTTCCGCCAGAGCCACGGCAGCCACGGCAGATCCCAGGATAGCGGGGACAGCCAGGCGCGGCGGCTGGACAAGCASGGCAGCCAGTAGAGGCACCAAAGCTAGCTCCGCACAGAGCCGGCGAGGCTGGGCGAAGCCGTCGTAAGCGTGCCGGATCCGCTGTTCCAGGAAGTGCCGGGACGCCGGAGGCCGGCGGGCAATGAACAGTGCAGGCATCCGCTTTTCCACTCCGCCTGCGGCAGTGACGGTCCGGATCAGCTCAAGGTTTTCGAAGAGGACGGCATTGTATCCGCCGGTAGCAACCAGCGCGTCACGCCGGACGGCCAGCGTCCCTGGAAAGTCGTCGGCGAAGGCACGGTTGATCAGCGTCCGGGCGGTATCCCAGCACGCGTGCCAGGGCAGGGGGCTGAAAAAGTTCTGCGGCCGCACGACGTGCGCATGATCCAGACCACCGAGTACGGACGTGAGCCCCTCATAGGTGTAGCGGACGTCGTCGTCGGCGATCACGAGTCTCTCCGCGCAGCTGAGGCGCACGGCTGTCAGTACGGCCGTGACTTTGCCGTTGCCGCCTGCGCCTGGCGCCGGCCGGATATGGCGGACGGCTACCGGGAACCGCGCCTGGTGGCAGTCGTAGAGATCCGCCGCTGATCCGTCGACGACGGTTACCCGGATCCACGAGCATAGTTGCTCCAGATAAGGCACCAGCTCGTCCAGCCCGGAATCCTCCGCCCAGCGCAGTGGAAGGATGTACTCGGCCCGCAGGGGTTCGGGGAGCGTCACAGGCCGGCCGGGACAGCGGCTCGCAGGGAGGACCTGCCGTTGTCCCAAGCGTCCATGATCAGGGAGGAGAGCCGGGCGTCGATCGCAAGAACGGCTGTGGCGCCGAAGAGCACGTCCCCGAGGAGGCCCGGTTCTGCCTCCACCAGGCCGCCGGCGAGGTCCCGTCCGGCGATTTGCTCGTGCACCGCATCCGCTTCCACGTGCTCGTCGAAGTACCAGGTCACGTCTGGGCCGAATCCGTGGCGCCGGAACCCCTGACCGTAGAGCTGGTTGGGCCGGGAGGACGTCATTTCGTAGATCGCCAGATGCCCGGCGATGGCTCCGCGGAGTCTGCGGTTCAGACCGAACAGGGACATCACGTTCACCGAGGCCAGGGAGATCGCCGGAACGGCGTCCACGTAGCCGCCATATTGGTCGTTAAGGCCCAGTCCCCGCATGGTCCGGCCAAACAGGACACTGTGCATCCGGTCCGGGCGGCCGCCACCGTATTCGTCAGCCTGGATCTCCACCAGCGCGGCCTTGGCCCGCCCGCTCAGGCGGGGAATGGCCCAGGTGTGCGGGTCGGCTTCCTTCAGCTGATACACCGACTTGTGGATCAGGAACTCGCGGAGTTGTTCAAGGTCCGCCCTTTTGGCCACATGGCGGGACACGCTTGGCCCGCCGCCCTGGGCGGCGAGTTCGAACAGGACGGCGGCGACATCATCGCTGCTCATTGTTTCCGCCGGGGGCAGGCTGGTGTGTTCGGCGTGCTGGTGCGCTGCGGAGCGCAAGGCATTTTCGAACCGTACCTCGAGCAGATGGCGGACCCGGATCAGGTCGGGGTTCCATTCCCAGCGGTCATCCACGCCGTCCAGGCCCGTGTAGTGCAGCTCGTAGAGGCAGAACAGGGCCAACTGGAGGTCCTCGTCTTCGATGATGTCCCCGACGAGGGGCAACTGCACCGTGACCAGCTGGTGCAAGTGCGCCTGTGCTGACGGGTCGGCCCCGGGATGGCCGGAAAGGAGGCTGAGCAGCCCGGCGGTGACGGGTCCGCGCGGTTCGGGGATCTTCATTGTGCTCCTATGGTGCCCTCAACCGTTGCGGCTGCGGACGTTGAAGGGGGGTGGGGGCAGGTCGGCCGAGGTTCGAAGGCCGGCGTCGCGGGTGAGCAGCACGGCCAAGGCGATCATGCCAACGRTCAAAAGAGGGTGCAGCCAGTTGTCGGCGCTGGTGACCGGGACGTAGTTCGCCGGGCTGTCATGTCTGAAGACGAGGCCGGGCGAAACGGGGGACCTCAGACGACGGTCTTGCCGCGCCGGCGCCGCCACCAGATGAAGGCCGCGAAGAGGGTGACCAAAGCGATTCCACCGATCACGTAGGGCGCGAGATTCGTTCTGGTGGCCTCTGATTCGGCCGGCTCACCGGTGCCCGGGTTTACCGGGTTTCCCGACGGCGTCGCAGAGGGCGACGATTGCCCGCTGGGCGCAGGCGTCCCGGCCGCGTCCGGAGCGCCGGTGGTCTCCGTCTGGACCCGCACAGCAGGCATGGTCCGGGCATCAACTGTCGAACTGGACGCAGCCGCTTCGGAGGGAGCCGCCAGCGAAGGTGCGGCGAGGTCAACTGCGCCTCCGGCGAGGAACAGTCCGATGGCGACTGCGGTAAACATCCTGGGCATGAGTCCTCCTGGTGGGTTCCGGCGACCGGGGTCAGCATCGTGCCCCAGTGAATATAGTAAGCATGATTAGCATTAAGTGCTAAGCGACCTCAAGTCGCTCCTGCATGCGGTCTAAGGGCGGCCTGAGAGAAGGTTTTGCGCAGGTGCAGCGGCGCCGGGCTCCGGTGGACGTGGCTGCTCAGCTGTTGCCTGGATGGACGAGGCTGTCGGGGTCCTCCCGGCTCGCCGGCGCATCGGCGAGTCCCTGCGGTGACAGGTCGAGGTCTTCAACTCGGGTCCATTCCTGGCCGGCTGCCGCCGGGGGATCCGGGGGTGGTGTGATGTGGTTCGTCATGAATGTTCGTCTCTGGTTCGGCAAGGGCTGGGCCGGGCTGGCGTCGCTGGGGTCCGGGTGGCTGGGGTTAGTGCGGTATTTCCATTTGGAAGCCGCACCGGCACCGCAGTACCCGGGTCCGGAGGTAGGCCCGGAGGAAGTCTGCTGGCCGCGGCTGGGTGGAGAGTGGTGTGTGGGAATTTCTCAGGTCCGGATCGGTGGGGGACATGGGTTCCCCGCAGTGGATGTACTGGGCGCCCAGGTGCACGACGTC
>NZ_JBFTZQ010000026.1:0-71345 GCF_056406715.1 Arthrobacter sp. P1_B11 | reverse complement strand
GCCCCTGGCAGCGCGGCTCGAATGAGAACACCAATGGGCTGCTGCGCCAGTACTTCCCCAAGAGCACGGATTTGTCCGTCTACGGTCCCGAAGACCTCGAACTCGTCGCTCAGAAACTCAACGGCCGGCCACGTAAAACGCTCGGCTGGGAAACCCCAGCCGAGCGTTTACGTGCTTTACTACTAACCACCTAACCAACAGGTGTTGCAACGACCCCTAGAAACCGCCCGTGGAAAACGGGGCCTCACGTGTTCGTTACCCACGGTGTCGGCGGCGGGTGGGTGTCCGTTCAGAGGCCGTATTTCTCCAGGAGCCGCAGCCAGACTTCGCTGATCGTGGGGTAGGAGGGGACGGCGTGCCAGAGCCTGTCGAGCGGGACTTCGCCGACGACGGCGATCGTCGCCGCGTGCAGCAGCTCGGCGACGTCGGGGCCAGCGAATGTGGCGCCAAGCAGCACCATGCGGTCTTCGTCGACCACCAGCTGCGCCCAGCCCTCGTAGTTCTCGGCGTGCAGCGACGAGCCCGCCACAGAGATGGGCAGCTCCACCGAGGCGACGTTGTAGCCGTCCTTCGCTGCCTGCTCGACCGAGCGGCCAACCGTTGCCAGCTCGGGATCGGTGAACACCACGTTGGGAATCGCGTGTTCATCGGCGGTTTGCGCGAAGCGGCTCCAGGGTTCCGGCGTACCCTCCAGCTCACCTTTCGCCCGGGCGGCGATGGCCGAGCCCGTGGCCCGGGCCTCGTACTTGCCCTGGTGGGTGAGCAGGGCCTTGCCGGCTGCGTCCCCTACCGCATACAGCCATGGGCCGTCCTCGCTTCCGGCGGCGGCGTTGACCAGGCCGGTCGAGTCGGTGGTGAGTGTCAGACGTTTACCGTCGGAGGCGCCCAGCCCGACGCGCTCCAGCCCGAGCCCTTCCAAGGCGGGGTGCCGTCCCGTGGATACCAGCAGCTTGTCCGCCGAAAGGGTGTCGCCGCCGTCGAGCGTCACGGTGAGGGAGCCGTCGTCGTTTTCGCGGACGCTTCGCGTCCCGGTGTTGAGGCGGAGCTCCACGCCGTCAGCCCGGAGGCCCGCCGCGACCAGTTTCGCGGCTTCCGCCGGGAAATTGCCCAGGAGGCCGCTGCGGGCCACGAGCGTGACATCCGAGCCCAGGCGGGAAAAGGCCTGGGCCAGCTCCGTGCCGGCGACGCCGCCGCCCAGGACAGCAAGACGCTCCGGCACCTCCTTGGCGGACGTTGCTTCGCGGGTTCCCCAGTACGGAATCCCGGCAAGGCCCTCGATGGGCGGCGTGTTCGGGGTTGATCCGTTGGCCAGCACGACGGCGTGACGCGCCGTGAGCGCATAGGAGTTGCCGTCGAGGCCGGCTACTTCCACCGACCGCGGGGCGGTGAGCCTGCCCTGGCCGCGGATGAGTTCGATGCCGGCACCGTCCACCCATTTCACTTGGCTGTCATCCTGCCAGTGTGAGGTGAAGGAATCACGCCGCTTGAGGACGGCGGCAGCGTCAAGGGTGCGGGTGACTGCCTCGCTGGCGCCGGGGACTGTCTGCGCGCCGTGCAGCGCGGTGCCCGGCCGAAGCAGGGCCTTTGACGGCATGCAGGCCCAGTAGGAACACTCACCGCCCACGAGCTCCGCTTCCACGAGTACCGCGGTAAGACCGCCCTGCACTACCCGGTCCGCGACGTTTTCGCCCGCCGCGCCGGCGCCGATCACAATGACATCGAATTCCCGTTCAACAACATGTGGCGTCATGGCACCAGCCTACGCCCCGCCCGGGGCGGATTTGAGGGCCGGATGTGGCGCCCCTGGATCCGTGGCGGGCAGGCAGTTGGAGCAGATCTTTGCCTGGCACCGCACTCCAATTCGTGGGGGACGGGCGCTCCGTAACATGGCGCCGTGCCGTCCGGAGGACATGGGACATCCGCTACGGTGTGAAAAGTACCCGTTGCAAAGGAGCTCCAATGTCGCCCGCCAACATGGTTCCGCCGGCGCGGTTCAGTGCACAGGCCCGCCTTCGCGCCCTGCAGTCGGACATCATGGAGCTCATCCTGGACCGTGACCTCGAGGCCGGGGATGCCCTGCCCACCGAGAACGAGCTGTGCGTTGCCCTTGGAGTAGGCCGGAACACCCTGAGGGAATCGCTCAAGGTGCTGCAGGCCCTGGGTGTCATTGAAATCCGCCATGGCTTCGGCATGTTCGTGGCGCCCAGCAATTTTGAAGCGCTTGCGGACGGACTGATTTTCCGCGGGAGGCTGTCGCTGCGGCACCACGGGCTAGAGGCGCTGCAGCTCGTGGATGTGCGCCAGGCCTTGGAATCAGGGCTCATCGGGAGTTCGATGGACGTCATGACGGCGGAGCAGCTCGCGGCGATCGAGGCCTCAGTGGTCCGAATGGAGGAACTCGCAAAGTCAGGGGAGACGTTCGTGGAGGCCGATTCAGATTTCCACAGCCGGCTGTTCGAGCCGCTGAACAATGAGCTGCTGCTCAACCTGCTGGGCGTCTTCTGGAAGGTATATCGCAAGATCCACACCGAGATCGGGCCGGGCACCGAGGATCTGGCCGCAGTGGCCGCACTCCACCGCAACATCTATACGGCCGTCGCCGCGGGCGATAAAGCCCGCGCGTCCGAGCACCTGGCGCACCACTTCGATGGCATTCGCCGCCGGATTTCGGATGCGGTAGCCGAGTAGGCGCCGGACGGCCGCCGCCCCAGACAGGGCACCTGCCACCTAACGCAAAGAATCCCCGGAATCTATAATGATTCCGGGGATTCTTTCGTGGTGTGCGCCCAAAGGGATTCGAACCCCTGACCTTCTGTTCCGTAGACAGACGCTCTATCCAGCTGAGCTATGGGCGCATCTTCTGGTCCCTGGCAAACTTTCCGCTCGCCCCGAACCTCGAATTACTTTACGCGAGGACTCCCGTAGTTCCAAATCGAAAGCCGTGTAATATACGTAACTAGACCGGTCTATGTGACCTTCGTCACGAATTTAGGAAAATCGCAATCCGACACCCTTGATTTTCCGCGGTTTTCGTCCCGGAGGCGCTGGACATCCCATGTCTGACCACGAAATGGACTAGACGATCGCAAATAGCATTTAGCTCACACCACCGAACCCGACGAAGGGAACCGAAATGGGCCACCTGGCGCGACTGCCGCTGCTTGAGAAAGCACCCACCACACATGCCGGCCTGCTGGCATGGGTCGAAGAGGTCGCTGGGCTGACCCAGCCGGACCGGATTCACTGGGTCGACGGCTCCGAAGAAGAAAACACCCTCCTCACCGACGAACTCGTCGCCGCGGGCACGCTGAAGCGACTCAACCAGGAGCTGTTCCCCAACTCCTTCGCGGCGTTTTCGGACCCGGCCGATGTTGCCCGCGTGGAAGAGCAGACATTCATCTGCTCTGAAAAAGAGCACGACGCCGGCTTCACCAACAACTGGATGGCTCCTGCGGAGATGAAGGAGAAGCTCCGCGGTCTCTTCTCCGGCTCGATGCGCGGCCGCACCATGTACGTCATCCCCTTCGTCATGGGCCACCTCGATGCCGAAGATCCCAAGTTCGGCGTGGAGATCACGGACAGCGCCTACGTTGTTGCCTCCATGCGGATCATGGCCCGTATCGGCACAGACGTGCTGAACCGGATCACTGAGACGAACGCGTTCTTCGTCCCCGCCCTCCACTCCCTCGGCGCACCGCTGGAGCCCGGCCAGGCGGACGTTTCCTGGCCGTGCAACCCGGACAAATGGATCGTCCACTTCCCCGAGGAGCGTTCGATCTGGTCCTTCGGCTCCGGCTACGGCGGCAACGCCCTGCTGGGCAAGAAGTGCTACGCCCTCCGCATCGCCTCCGTCATGGCGCACGATGAGGGCTGGCTCGCCGAGCACATGCTCATCCTCAAGCTGACCTCCCCGGAGCAGAAGACGTACTACGTCTCCGCTGCCTTCCCGTCCGCCTGCGGCAAGACGAACCTTGCCCTGCTGGACCCCACCATTGAAGGCTGGAAGGTGGAGACCCTCGGGGACGACATCACCTGGATGCGCTTCGGCAAGGAAGGCGAGCTCCGCGCCGTCAACCCTGAGGCGGGCCTGTTTGGCGTGGCTCCGGGCACCGGCTGGGGCACCAACCCCAACGCCATGCGTGCCATCGCCAAGGGCAACAGCATCTTTACAAACGTCGCCGTTACCGACGACGGCGGTGTGTGGTGGGAGGGCATGACGGAAGAGGTTCCGGCCCATCTCACTGACTGGCAGGGCAACTCCTGGACGTCGGACTCCGACAAGCCGGCAGCCCACCCGAACTCCCGCTTCTGCACGCCGATCGACCAGATCGACATGCTGGCCGAGGAGTACCACAGCCCTAACGGTGTGGAGCTCTCCGCCATCCTCTTCGGCGGACGGCGCAAGACCACCATCCCGCTGGTCACGGAGGCCCGTGACTGGTCCAACGGAATTTTCATGGGCGCCACGCTTTCCTCAGAAACCACGGCTGCAGCCGCCGGCGCCGTCGGCGTCGTGCGCCGCGACCCCATGGCCATGCTTCCGTTTATCGGTTACGACGCCGGTGACTACCTGAACCACTGGGTCAACCTGTCAGCCAAGGCCAATCCGGAACGACTGCCCAAGATCTTCCTGGTCAACTGGTTCCGCCGCACTGCAGAGGGCGGCTTCGCCTGGCCCGGCTTCGGGGACAACGCGCGTGTTCTCAAGTGGGCCATCGAACGACTCGAAGGCAAGGCCAATGCGGTGGAGACGCCTATCGGATTCGTTCCGACGGGCGATTCCATCGACCTGACCGGCCTGGACATGACTCCGGCCCAGGTGGAAGAGGCTGTGCGCGTCGACCCCGCCGAGTGGAAGACCGAGCTCCTTTGAGTCAAAGGTGCGGGGCCGCCGTCGTACTTTGCGCCGGAAACCCCGGCAGCCGCGCCGGGCCATTGTGCCGCGAATGCGGCGGGAGTAGTTTTTAGAGAACTAGTGGTTCTCTAACTTTAGGGACCGGGCCATGGACGACGCCCAGCACACCAAACGGATCCCGTCTGCCATCAGGGCGGCGCTGCCTGGCATCCTGCTGGTGATGTTCCTCGGAGCCCTGGACCAGACGGTCATGGCCTCGGCACTGCCCACCGTTGCCGGAGACCTGGGTGGTCTGGACCAGATGTCCGCCATCATCACCGGTTACCTTGTCGCCGCCACGGCTGCAATGCCCCTGACCGGCAAACTCGGCGATGCCTTTGGGCGCAAGCGGGTCCTCCAAGGCTCCCTGATCTTCTTCATTGTTGGCGCGGCGTTGTGCTCCTTGGCGCAGACCGTGCCGGAACTCATCGGCTACCGGGCGATTCAAGGCATTGGCGGCGGAGGGCTCATGATCGGGGCGCAGGCGATCATTGGCGAACTTGTCAGTCCGCGCGACCGCGGCAGGTTTCTTGGCATCATCGGCGCCGCCTTCATTGTGGCCGCGGTGGCCGGTCCACTTGCCGGCGGGGCGGTGGTGGACCATTTCTCCTGGCGCTGGATCTTCTATTTCTACGTGCCGCTGGGCCTGGCCGCCCTCGCCGTGGTGACCCTCACGCTCCGGCTGCCGGACACTCCGCGCGGGCGACGCGTGGACTATGGCGGTGCGGCTTTGCTGTGCCTCGCAATCGTCTCGGTGATCTTGCTCTGCAGCGGCGGCAGCTATCCGGGGCCGGGCTGGGTGGCACCTGTCCTGGCGGCGGTGGCTGTTGCGGCCCTGGCCGGTTGGCTGCTCGCCGCGCGCCGCATGGCGGACCCGATCATTCCGTTGTCGCTGTTCCGCGACGCCGCCTTCGCGATCCCCACGGCAGTCAGCTTCCTGATCGGCTTCGCGATGTTCGCCACGCTGAGCTACCTTCCAGCGTTCCTGCAGGTTGGCATGGGCATGTCGGCCACCGCTTCCGGCGGCATGCTGATCGCCCTGATGGCCGGACTTCTGCTCACGACGGCGGCATCCGGCGCTCTGATCACCCGCACCGGACGCTACAAGCTGTACCCGGTGGCCGGGACGCTGCTGGCCGTTCCCGGAACCTGGCTGTTCAGCACCTTGGATTCGGGCAGCAGCCCCTGGCTGGTGATGGCCTCAATGGTTTTGCTCGGGCTGGGCATCGGGCTGGTCATGCAAGTCATGGTGCTGGTGGTGCAGAACTCCGTGGAGCGGCGTGACCTGGGCGCAGCCACGTCCACCGTGACCTTTCTTCGCCAGGTGGGAGCCTCCGTTGGCGTGGCAGTATTGGGTTCCCTGATCACTGTGCGCTTCTCCGCCGCCGTCCCCGCGCCGCTGGCAGCAGCACTGGGGGACAGCATCAAATCGTTGACGCCCAAGGCCCTTGAGCGTCTGCCTGCTGCGGATCGCAGTGCAGTGGGCGAGGCGTTCGGCCACGCACTTCCGCCGGTTTTCGGCTATGCCACCATCGTGCTGGCCGCGGCATTCGTCCTGACGCTCTTCCTGCCCGAGCGGGAGCTGCGGACCACGGCACATGCCGACGCCGTGCCCACCGACGCCGCGCTCTCGGACCCCGCCAACCTGGACCCCGCCAACTCAGATACTGCCGACCCGGACCCCGCCCTGTCCGAAGCTGCAAACCCTGCCGACCGCAAACCACGAGGAGCCCCGGATGACTGAGAAGACCACCGCCCCGCTGGCCGATTTCAGCGCCGGGGACATGGCCGCCGCCGGGGGAAAGGGTGCTGCCCTGGGCGAGCTGGTGCGCCAGGGATTTCCGGTGCCGCCGGGCTTCATCGTCACCACCGGTGCGTACCTGTCCTTCCTGGCGGAGACAAGGGCGGGGGCCGCGCTGGAGGGCATCCTGAGCGTTGACCCCGGCGAGGGCCCGGACGTTGGCACGACTGAGGGTGAAAGCCGCGGCGCAGCCATTCGTGCCCTGTTCGCCGGAACTGAATTGCCCCGGCACCTGAGGCAGGAAATCGGCGCCGCCTATGCGGAGCTGGGTGGCGGAGCCGTGGCAGTTCGTTCCAGTGCCACGGCGGAGGACTTGCCGGGAGCCGCGTTCGCCGGCCAGCAGGACACGTACTTGAACGTGCTGGGCGAGGACCTCGTGGTCCAGGCGGTCGCCGACTGCTGGGCGTCACTGTGGACGGACCGGGCCGTTGCCTACCGCCAGCGTCAGGGGATCGATCCGCAGGAACTGGCCATCGCCGTCGTCGTGCAGAGAATGGTGCCGGCCGATACGGCTGGTGTCATGTTCACCGCAAACCCCGTCACGGGTGAGCGTGGTGAAATCGTGGTGGACGCGAACCCCGGGCTGGGGGAAGCGGTGGTCACGGGCCGGGTGACGCCGGAACACTATGTCCTGGACCGCACGGGAAAGGCGCTCAGTTTTGCGCCCGGCGGCCGGGAAGTGGTGATCAGCGCGGCCGAGGGCGGCGGCACACAGGAAAACCCCGGTGCGCCGGGCGTGAAGCCGGAGCTGGCCGCGGATCAGCTGACGGAGCTGGCCCGTCTGGGACAGAGGGCACAGCAGCACTTCGGGCGGCCGCAGGACATTGAATGGGCGGTGGCTGGGGGACTCCTGTATGTGCTGCAGTCGCGGCCCATGACGGCGCTGCCGCCCCAGCCGCAGACGCTCAACCCCTTCCAACGCCGGCTGGGGCCGTTTTTCATGGAGATGTTCCAGGAACGGCCCTATCCACTGGATGTGTCCGGCTGGATGAGCCGGGGAATCCTGGCCATGCTGCATCGGATGGCCGGGAGCGTGGGGGTGGTCTTCCCAAACGTTGAACAGCTGCTCCCGGAGGAGGACGGCGTGGTGGTGCGGCTCGTCCCGCCGATTCCGCACCCGACCATCCGCACGCTTGCCGCGCCTGTGTCATTGGTGCGCCGCGCGAGGCAGTTCAATCCGGCCAACTGGACACAGGATCCACGGTTTTCCGCGTTTCTTGAGAACGTGGAGCAGCTGAACGGGAAGGATCCCGGCCTGTTGCGCTGGCGTGCGGTGGTCGCGCTCGTGGAAGAATCCTTCGCAACGATGCGGGGCATCACGGATCTGCGCGTCTCCTACTTGCCCGGAGTATTCGTACCGTTGCTAAAAATGCGCCTAATGCTCCTGCTGCTGGGCAAGGTGAAGCTGGCGGCTGCGCTGATCGCGGGGGCGGAAACCCGGACCAGCCAGGCGAACCGCGCCCTTGAACGGCTGGCTGCGATTGCCGCCGATGATCCCGGGCTGTCGCGCGCCTTTGCCGAATCGGACCCAAGCCGGCTGCTGGAGTTGGTGGAAAAGGAACCCGAACATGCTGCCTTCCGCGAGGCTTTCAAAGCGTTTCTGCTCGAATACGGCCACCGCGAAACCATCAGCGTTGTTCTAAGCAGTGCGCCCACGTGGTCCGATGCGCCGGAAGTGGTGCTGGGGCTGGTGAAAGCCATGTTTGGCGAGCGGCTCCAGACGGCCGACCAGACCGGGATGGCGCTGGACGAGTTGACGAAGCACCCTGCCCTCCGGTTCGAGCCGCTGTGCCGGAGTGTGCTGGCCTCCGTCGAGTCTGCACGGACCGGAATGGCGTTCCGCGAGGATAGCCACTTCTACGCCACAAAGGTCATTCCGCCGATGCGCCGCGCGTACCAGGAGCTCGGCCGCCGCCTGGTGCTTGCCGGCGTGGTCGACGAGGCCCACGACGTCTACCACCTGCGCTTCGAGGAGCTGGCGTCCATCACGGACACGGACGACGGCGGGGCGCTGCCGGCTTCCGTCCGGGAGCGTTTCCGTCCACTGGTGCTGGCGCGGGCGGCGAAGCGGCGCGAGCTGGAGGGGATCCCGTTGCTGGACAAGGCTTTGCTCTTTGGCCGTAATCGCCGCGTGGAAGGGGCCCTTGTCACCGGAACGCCAGCCAGCCGCGGCCAGGCGAGCGGACCCGTGCGGGTGATCCGTGGACCTGCCGGGTTCGGGCAGCTGCGCAGTGGCGAGATCCTGGTCTGCCCATATACAAACCCGTCCTGGACACCCCTGTTCCAGCGGGCCGCCGCGGTCGTGGTGGACACCGGGGGGATCGGCTCGCATGCGGCGATCGTGGCGAGGGAGTACGGGATTCCGGCTGTCATGGGCACTGGTTCAGGTACCAGCACCTTGGCCGACGGGCAGCGCGTACTCGTGGACGGAACCGGCGGAGTGGTCCTGCCGGCACTCTCGGAGGACGGGGCCTGAGATGCCGAAGCTGCAGGACCACCGCAAGCTGCCGCGCCGCCGCGGAGCTGCCCTGAACAGCGCCATCTTCGAAGCGGTTCGGGCAGAGATTGCCGAATCCGGTTATGCCGCGCTGACCATGGACAGCGTTGCCGAGCGCGCCCGGGCCAGTAAGGCCTCGCTCTACAGGCGGTGGCCCGGACGGGCAGCTTTGGTACTAGAGGCAGCCTACGATGCGATGCCCAGCCCCGCGTCCGCCCCCGACACCGGAAGCCTGCGCGGAGATGCCTTGGCAGTCCTGCGGCACGTGGCGCAGCAACTGCAAGGAGTGGTGGGGCAGGCCATGCGCGGGCTGCTGGGCGAGGCGCTTCAGAACCCGGCAGTGGCCGCGGAAATCCACGAGTACGCGCGGGGCAAC
This sequence comes from Arthrobacter sp. P1_B11, assembly GCF_056406715.1. Classification (NCBI taxonomy): domain Bacteria; kingdom Bacillati; phylum Actinomycetota; class Actinomycetes; order Micrococcales; family Micrococcaceae; genus Arthrobacter; species Arthrobacter sp. P1_B11. The sequence goes on along the minus strand of NZ_JBFTZQ010000026.1, from coordinate 61,777 downwards.
GTCGTCAAGGTCATTCGCGCCATCATCGAGCAAGCCGTGGCCCGCGGCGAATGCGACCCCGCCCTGGCCACGGCTTGCAAAATCGAGGCGGGCCCCGCCTTGCTGCGGCAGAGATTCATCTTCTCGGCCGCGCCCATCGAGGACGATTACCTGGTGCAGGTGGTGGACGAGGTGATGCTGCCGTTGCTGGGGGTCAGCCCGCCAGGGGCACCGGCAGTCCGCTGAAGTCTGCGGCTAGCTGGCCAGCCAGATGTCCGGGCCGAAGACCTCGTAGTGAATCTTCGTGGCGGGGATGCCGGCGTTGATGGCCTCGTTGCGGATGTGCTTCATGAACGGAAGCGGACCGCAGAGGTACAGCGAGGCGTCGGCCGGGAGATCCACTTCGCGCAGGGACATGAATCCGGCTTTGGCTCCGGCCTCCGGCTGCTCGAGCCAGAGCTGGAGGTTGGCGCCCTCGAGGCGTTTGACGTCATCGGTCATCTGCCCCCGCAGTGCCCAGCTCTCCAGAGTGCTTTCGGCGTGCAGCACCAGCACCTCCCGGTCGGAACCCGACTCTGCCAGGGACCGAAGGATGGACGCCGTGGGCGTGCAGCCGATGCCTGCCGAGGCCAGCACGACCGGTCCGTCGCCGTCCTTGAGCGTGATTTCGCCGTAGGGGTTGGAGATCTCCAGGATGTTGCCTACCTCCACGCTGTTGTGCAGGACGGGGGAGACCTCACCGCCGTCGTCCAGCTTGGTGGTGAAGGAGCGGCTGGTGCCGGCATCGCCGGAGAGCGAGTACTGGCGGACCTGGCGCAGGCCGTCGGGGAGCTCGACCTTCACGCTGACATATTGGCCAGGAAGAGCCGGGGTGACCGGGGTGTCGTCCGCCGGCTCAAGGGTGAAGGTCATGGCGCCGGTTCCCGCAGGGGACTTGGCCGCTACCCGCCACGGGCTCCACATCTTGCCGTTGGCCTGGGCAGCGTAGAGGCCCTTTTCGAGCTTGATGAGAGCGTCCGCCATGAGCCAGTAGACCTCGGTCCAGGCCTCGGCGATCTCGGGGGTGATGACTTCGGCGAGATCTTCGGCTATGGCCGCGAACAGGTGCTCGTAGACCACCTTGTACTGCGGTTCGGTGATGCCCAGCGAGGCGTGGCGGTGGGCGATGCGGGACAGCACGGTCTCCGGCAAGGTTCCGGGGTTGCTTACAAGATGGGTGGCGAAGGCCGCGATGCTTCCGGCCAGGGCCTGCTGCTGGTCGCCGGAGCGCTGGTTGGAACGGCTGAACAGGCCATCAAGGAGTTCGGGGTGTGCCGCAAAAAGCCGCGCGTAGAACTTCGGCGTAATTTCGCCGATCCGGGAGCCGACCAGCGGAAGCGTGGCCTCGATGACAGGGCGGGATTTGTCCGAGAGCATGTGTACTCCTGAGGTAGTGGGCCGGGGTCTTGGTCCGGACCGCGATAAAATATTCGTATTTGAAATACAAGTATTTATACCTAAGTTCTACACCCTGTAGAAATCAATGCCAAATCGGTCAGACGCCGGGGCGCAGGCCTATCATCTGGAACACGGGCGCCATCTGGCGCGTTCCGGGAAGATCGGCCACCACAACGTCGTCGAGTTCCCGGTAAAACGCCTCGCGGGCACGGGCCAAGGCGGCCCGAAGCCGGCACTCGTTGATCAGCGGGCAGTTGCCGCCCGGCCCGATGCAGTCGGCAGGATCTTCGCGGGTATCGAGCTGCCTGAGAACCTGTCCCACGGAGACGCGGCGGCCGGCTGCACTGAGCCTCGACCCGCCGTTGCGGCCGCGTTCAACGTCGATCAGGCCCAGAACCCGCAGCCTGGCCATGGCCTTGCTGACATGGTTGTACGGCGTGCCGACCGCGTCTGCCACGCTCTGGGTCGTGAGAAGGTCGCCGTCCGGCGCAGCCGCGAGCACCATGAGGGCGCGCAGGCTCACATCCGCGAAGGCGTTGATTTTCATGAGTCCAGCCTAGGGACACTGTGCAAATGACAGCTGCTCATACCCGGTCTAGTCCACCCAGATGGCGGGTTCATTCGTGTCCGCCGCGAGTTCGCCAAACTCCCACTCACGCGTGGCCGGGCTTGCCGCATACGGCAGGACGGCCGCAAACACAGCCCCATCACGGTGTTCTGTTGCCACGTGGATGGCGTCAGAGTCTTCCTCGAGCAGAGTGATGTCGCAGACGATAGCGGCAGCCCGGAAGTCGTCGCGGTTCTGGCGCAGCAGCGCAGTGATGTCGCTGATCATCGCGTCGGCATTGAACTCGTCTCCGGAGCCGGATTCGGCATCCGCCGGGGAGACCGCCACGAGGCGGACCTCGCCGTCGTTCTCCACCACGAGCGCGAAGGGCATGAAGCCGCCGTTGCGCTCAAGTTGCTCCTGCGCGGCTCCCATGCCGGTGCCCAGCAGGTTTTCCAGGTCCGTGGCGGTGGCCTCGGGAACGGACGTCCGCCACGACGGTGCCGGCTGAGACGATTCGGGCTCTGCCACTTCCTCCATCCTAGCTCCGGACAAGGGCCAGTACGCGGTCTCGGACGCGCTCCATGGTGGCCTGGTCTGTGGCTTCGGCGTTCAGGCGCAGGTACGGCTCAGTGTTGGAAGGGCGAAGGTTGAACCAGTAGCTGCCGTCAGCGGCCGTGAACGTGCTGCCGTCGAGATTGTCGACGGTGACGTCTTCGCCGGAGAAATCAACGCGGACGCGCTCCACCGCGCCGGCCTTGTCCTCGATCTCCGAGTTGATCTCGCCAGAGGAAACGTAAGGCTCGTATTCGCGGCCGAGCTCGGAAAGCGGGCCGTTCTGCTCACCCAGGGCAGCCAGGACGTGCATGGCCGCAAGCATCCCCGTATCTGCATTCCAGAAGTCGCGGAAGTAGAAGTGTGCGGAGTGCTCGCCGCCGAAGACTGCGCCTTCCTTCGCCATGACGGCCTTGATGAAGGAGTGGCCTACGCGGGTGCGGACCGCGCGTCCGCCGTCCTGGGACACGAGCTCGGGCACTGCCCGGGACGTCAGCAGGTTGTGGATGATGGCGGGCGTTTCCTCACCCTGCGCTTTGGCGCGCGCGATCTCGCGGCGGGCCACCATGCCGGTGATGGCCGACGGCGACACGGCGTCGCCGTTTTCGTCGATGACGAAGCAGCGGTCGGCGTCGCCGTCGAAAGCCAGTCCGATGTCTGCCCCGTGCTCGACGACGGCGGCCTGAAGATCGCGCAGGTTTTCCGGCTCCAGCGGGTTGGCCGGGTGGTTCGGGAAGGAGCCGTCCAGCTCGAAGTACAGCGGAATGATGTCAAAGGGCAGTTTCGGCAGCAGGGCGTCGCCGAGGACGGCGGGAGTGGTGAGCCCGGCCATGCCGTTGCCCGCATCGACCACTACCTTCAGCGGGCGGGAGCCGGAGAGGTCCACGAGTTTGCGCAGGTATTCGGAATAGCCCTTGAGGACATCCTGGACGCCGATCTGACCGCGGGTTGCGGCTGCGGGGACGGAGCCTTCGTTGAGGTACTGCTCCGCGAGGCCCTGGATCTCTTTGAGACCTGTTTCGGAGGAGATGGGCACGGCGCCGGCCTTGGCCATCTTGATGCCGTTGTATGCGGCGGGGTTGTGGCTGGCGGTGAATGTGGCGCCGGCGGCGTTGAGGGCACCGCACGCGTAGTAGAGCTCGTCCGTGGAGATCAGGTCCAGCAGCTGGACGTTGGCTCCGCGGGTGGCGGCGCCGTTGGCGAAAGCCTTGCTGAATTCGGGGGAGGAGGGGCGCATGTCACCTCCGACCAGGACCGTCTGGCCTTCGAGTTCCAGCACGTCGACGAAGGCTGCGCCCACGGCTTCGACGATTTCGGCGGTGATGGATTCGCCCACGATGCCGCGGACGTCATACGCCTTGAACGAGGCTGAAAGATCAAAAGTATTGGTCTGGTTGCTAGTCACGGGATTTATCTTACTTTGAAGCGCGCAGCGGCCAGTGGAGGGGAAGTCACGGAGGTGGCGGCGGGTTGCCGCCCGCATGAGTGCGTGCCGTTGTCCACATGGCAGGGCCGGGCTTTGGAGTGTCAGAGGCGGCTGGGATACTGAATCAATGGCCAATAACCAGCACGCTGCAGTTCTACCGTCCGCCTCAAGCACTCCTTCCGGCACTACCACGGAAGTTTCCGGAACCCGCGGCCAGGCCTTGGAGGTCCTGCGGGAGCTGGTCGGCCACCCCGGCGCCGACTTTCACGACGGCCAGTTTGAGGCGATCGAAGCCCTGGTCGACGGCGGCCGGCGGGCGCTGGTGGTGCAGAGGACGGGCTGGGGAAAATCGGCGGTTTACTTCGTGGCCTCATTGCTGCTCAGGCGGCGCGGGGCAGGGCCCACTCTCATCGTTTCGCCACTTCTGGCGCTGATGAGGGACCAGGTGGCTGCCGCCGCCCGTGCCGGTGTCCGTGCCGTGGCCATCAATTCCGCCAACCAGCTGGAGTGGGACACTGTGCGCGAGCAGCTCGCGGCGGACCAGGTGGACGTCCTGCTGGTTTCGCCTGAGCGGCTCACCAATCCCTCGTTCCGTGAAAACCAGCTGCCCGAGCTGATCCGCCGCACCGGACTCCTGGTCATCGACGAAGCCCACTGCATTTCCGACTGGGGACACGATTTCCGCCCGGACTACCGGCGGATCGCTGACCTCATCACGCAACTGCCGGACACGGTTCCGGTCCTGGCCACGACCGCCACGGCCAACTCCCGCGTGGTCCACGACATCGAAGAGCAGCTGGGCGACGCAGTGCTCACCATCCGCGGCGCCCTGGGAAGGGAATCGCTGCGGCTCGGCGTGCTCACGCTGCCCGACTCCCGTGAACGGCTCGGCTGGCTGCTGACGCACCTGGCGGATCTGCCGGGCAGCGGAATCATCTACACCCTGACGGTGTCGGCGGCGGAGGACACGGCCCGTCTTCTGGCTGAGGCGGGCCACGAGGTGCTGGCATACACGGGCCGCACCGACCCCGCGGACCGCGAACGGGCTGAGCAGCTGCTCAAGGACAATGAAGTCAAGGCGCTCGTGGCCACCTCCGCGCTGGGCATGGGCTTCGACAAGCCGGACCTCGGCTTTGTGGTGCACCTCGGTGCGCCGTCCTCACCGGTGGCGTACTACCAGCAGGTGGGCCGTGCCGGCCGCGGGGCCGCCAACGCCGACGTCCTGCTGCTCCCCGGGGCGGAGGACCGGGACATCTGGCAGTACTTTGCCACGGCCTCCATGCCGTCGGAGGAGAAGGCCGCCGCCGTGCTCACAGCCCTTGCCGAGGCAGGGACGGCGGTGTCCACGGTGGCATTGGAGGCGCGCGTGGACCTGCGGCGGACCCCCTTGGAACTGTTGCTCAAGGTCCTGGCCGTCGACGGCGCAGTGGAGCGTGTGGGTGGCGGCTGGCGGTCAACCGGACTGACCTGGACCTATGACGCCGAACGCTACCGCCGCATCGCGGAAGCCCGGGTGGACGAGCAGGATTCCATGGTCATATACCAGGATACGGCCGGGTGCCGGATGGAATACATCACTTCGGTGCTGGATGATGAGACCGCCCACGCCTGCGGCCGGTGCGACAATTGCGCCGGCCAGTGGTTCCGGGCAGACATCGCAGCCTCGGCCACGGCGGCGGCCGGGCAGACGCTGAGCCGTGCAGGCATGGTGCTGGAGCCGCGGCTGCAATGGCCCAGCGGAATGGACCGGCTGGGCGTGCCGGTCAAAGGAAAGATCAAGCCGGACGAAAGTCTGGCCAACGGCCGCGTGCTTGCCCGTCTGACGGACCTGGGCTGGGGCGGGGCGCTGCGGGAACTCTTCGCCGCCGGTGCCCCGGACCGCGCCGTGGATCCCGGCATGCTGCAGGCCTGCGTCCAGGTGCTGCGCGAATGGGGCGCCGGCGACTCCCGCGTTCCGGGCTGGAGTGGCGCGGGGCGGCCGGCGGCCATCGTCAGCATGCCGTCGCGCGGCAAGCCGGCCCTCGTGGAATCCCTGGCCCGGGGCATCTCCGACATCGGCCGCATCCCGTATCTGGGCCAGCTGGAGATGGAACACGGCGGGCCCACGGGCGGCCGCGGCGGCAACAGCGCCTACCGTCTCGCCGGAGTGTGGGACCGGCTGGTGGTAGGGCCAGAACTGGGAACTGCCGTGGCCGGTCTTGGCGGCCAAAGCGTGATGCTCATTGATGACCTTGTTGACAGCCGCTGGACCGTTACCGTTGCCGGCCGTGCCCTCAGGCGGGCCGGCGCCGGGGCGGTTCTGCCGCTGGCGCTGGCCCAGGCCGGCTGACCTCGGCCCCGGCATGCCGGTGCAGCATCAGGCTGTCGGCCGTGCTGAGGAGCATCAGCAGGGCAATGGACAGGAAGGCCCCGCGGTAGGCGGCCAGGCCGCCGTCGCCCTGCCCCGCACCAAGCACGCCGCCTAATCCGGAGGCCAAAACCGGAGCGGCGTCGAAGACGCGGAGGAGGAGTGCGCCCACGGCGATGCCCGCTCCGGTGGCGAGCTGGACCAGCGTGGCAGATACGGCGTTGGCCGAGGTCAGCTGGCCCGGCACGATGTCTGCGTACTGGACGGAGGCGTAGGCCGAGAACCCGATCGACCGGAACGCCCCGCTGCAAACGAGGAGCACAAATATCAGGGGCTCCGGCGTTCCCGGATTGAGCAGGGCGCATAGGGCGAAGGTCGACGCCGACGCGAGGGAGGCAAAGACGAGGACGGACTTGAACCCGAAGCGTCTGATCAGCGGTGTGGTGGCGGGTTTGATGCCGATGTTCCCGATGAACACCGCCGCCACCATGATGCCCGCGTGCAGGGGGCTCCAACCGAATCCTTCCTGGAACATCAGCGGAAGGAGGAAGGGCACGGCGCTGATGGTCAGCCGGTAGATGAAGCCGCCGGTGTTAGTTGCCCGGAACGTCCGCGTCGAAAATACGGTCAGGTCGAACAGCGGATTGGCAGCCCGGCGCATCCACAGCGCCGCCGCTGCCAAGGCAACAGCTCCGGCTCCTACACTCAGCAGCGTCCATGGCCCCTCTGGATGGGCGCTGGCGAGCTCCAGGCCAACCACCAGCGCCCCCACTCCGGCTGTGGTGAGGACCAGTCCCAGCCAGTCGAGCCTCCGTGTCCGGTCGCCGGTCACGGGTGGCACGAGGCGGAGGGCGGCCAGGAAAGCCGCGGCGCCCAGGGGGAGGTTGACCAGGAAAATCCAGTGCCAGGACAGGTAAGTCGTCAGCGCGCCGCCCACCAGCGGCGCCAGCACCGGGGCCAGAAGCCCGGGCCACACGAGGTAGGCCGTGGCACGCAGCAGCTCGGCCTTGGGCGTGCCGCGGAGCACCACGAGAGTGCCTACTGGAACCATCATGGCCCCGCCGGCCCCTTGCAGAATGCGGCTGAGGGTCAGCATGGTCAGGTCCTGGCTCACGGCACAGAGCAGGGAAGCCACGGTGAAGAGAGCAATGGCCAGGCAGAAGATGCGGCGTGCTCCGAGCCGTTCCGCGAGCCAGCCGCTGAGCGGTATCCCCATGGCCACCGTCATCAGGTAGGCGGTCATGGTGATGTTCACGCCCGCGGCCGCCACATTGAAGTCGTCGGCGATGCTGGGAATTGCTGTGGTCAGCACCGTCCCGTCCAGGAACTCCATGAAGAAGGTGGCCGCCACGAGCAGCGCCAGCCGCGGGTTCCACGGATGGGCCGCCGTTGCCTGACCGCCGGCCGGGGCGCCGCCCAGGGCATTCTCTTTCGGCGCCCCGCCTTCCGGCATATCGCGTCCCGGGCCGTTGACCTCGCCGCTCATGAGTCCCGGGCCAGTGCTGAGTTTCGGGCCAGTTCCAGGACAGCCATGGCGGCGTTGTGCCCGCCGATGGCGCTCACGGCCCCGCCGCGGCGCGCACCGGAGCCGCACAGGAGTATGCGTTCGTCGCTGGTGGCCACGCCCCAGCGGCGGGCCGGACTGTCCAGCGGCGTACCGTCCTCGACGAACGGCCAGTCGAGGCCGCCGTGGAAGATGTTGCCGCGCGGCATGCCCACGGCCCGCTGGATGTCCAGAGTGGTCTTGGTTTCGATGCAGCCAGTGCCGTCCGGTGCGTGCATGATGAGGGGTTCAATGGGTTCGCCGAGCACCGAGTTCAGGGACCTGAGTACGGCCGCCTGCAGTTGCGCGCGCCGGGCCCCGTTGTTCTCCCGGGTGATGAGGCGGTCAGGGACGTGGAGACCGAAAACCGTGAGGGTCTGCGCGCCGGCGGCCTGCAGCTCCGGTGACAGGATGCTGGGGTCCGTCAGCGTGTGGCAGTAGATCTCGCAGGGCAGCGGTTCGGGGATGGCGCCGGACTCCGCTGTCCGGTACGCCTGGTCCAGCTGGTCCCACGTCTCGTTGATGTGGAAGGTTCCGCCGAAGGCGGCCTCCGGGGTGACCCCTTCGTCCAGGAGGCGGGGCAGCCTCCTCAGCAGCAGGTTCACTTTGACCTGGGAGCCTTCGCGGGCGTGGTTCGGGTTCGAAACTCCGGTGCCGGAACCCGCGGGTGGTGTCCGCAGCCGGTCCAGCACGGCCGGGGCAACATTGGCCAGCACCCAGCGGGCCGTCGCCGCACGGTCTTCGGCGGCGCGGCGGTAGCTCACGCATCCGCCGGGGTCGATCGCCGTCACTTCCGCGCCGGTCAGCACGGTGGCCCCTGCCTCGCGGGCGGCACGTTCCAGCTCCGAGGACACCGAGCCCATGCCCCCGATCGGAACATCCCAATCGCCAGTGCCCCCGCCGATCAAGTGGTAGAGGAAGCAAATGTTCTGCTGCAGGTCTTTCCCGCCGGCCTCCGCGAACGTGCCGATCAGGGCATCGGTCAACACGACGCCGCGCACCAGGCCGTGCTGGAGCTGGCCGGCGATGGCCTCGCCGATGGGCCGCTCCATCACGGCATCCCAGGCCTCCGAGGCCCCGGCAGCCGTCGCGACCCGGCGTGCCTCGGACCTCGTCCGCAGCGGGGACATCAGGGTGGGCCACAGCGCTTCGGTGAGCTTGCGGCAGCTGGCGTAGAACCTGGTGAACGCTTCGGCTTCACCGTCGGGGGCGCCGATGGCTGCGAACGACTCTGCAGTGCACGCGGCGTCGCCGCTGTCGATCAGGAGGCCCCGGCCCGGGTGCGACGGGTCCGGCGTGTAGGACGAATAACGACGGCGGGCCAGCCGGACCCGAAGTCCAAGGTCGTCGATGATCCGCTGCGGCAGGAGGCTGACCAGGTATGAGTAGCGCGAGAGGCGCGCGTCGACGCCGTCGAAGGCTTGGGCCGAGACGGCGGCGCCGCCAGCGTGGTCGAGTTTTTCCAGCACGAGCACGCGGAGCCCGGCCTTGGCCAGGTAGGCGGCTGCCGCCAGTCCGTTGTGTCCGCCGCCCACGACGATGGAGTCATATGCCTCGTTGCCAGTCATGCGATTATCCTGCCACCGGAGCGAGGAGCACCGCGCCACGCGTCCGCGACCCGGACGAAACAACGGCCATGCAAAACCCCGGGAACGCAAAAGACCCCGGTCCAGGGACCGGGGCCAAACGCGGAGACGGGGGGATTTGAACCCCCGGTGGAGTTGTGCCCCACACTTCATTAGCAGTGAAGCCCATTCGGCCGCTCTGGCACGTCTCCAATTGCTATTCCTAGCCCACCAAGGATACGCAGAACGGGCCACCCAGTGCAAAACGGCGTCAGAACGCGGCCTAGGAGAGCCGGCGGCGACGTTCCGCCCCGTGTCAGGCGGTCCCGCCCGCGAGGGACCTCCAGAGAAAATGCTGGCTGCGGCTCTGGAGCGCGGCGGCCTGCCTGTTGTCCGAGGCTCCGGCATGCCCGCCTTCAAGCGCCTCGTGGAACCAGACGTTGGGAATGCCCATGGCCTCCATGCGGGCGGCCATCTTGCGGGCCTGCACCGGGCCCACCCGGTCGTCCGATGTCGCGGTCCAGATGAAGGTCTCCGGGTAGTCCACCCCGTCCCTGAGCAGGTGGTACGGCGAGAACGTCCTGATGAATTCCCACTGTTCCGGGACGTCCGGATCACCGTACTCGGCAATCCACGAGTGACCCGCGGAGAGCCTGGTGTACCGGCGCATATCCAGTAGGGGCACGCCGCAGGACACGGCGCCGAACAGTTCCGGGTAGCGCGTCAGCATGTTGCCCACGAGGAGCCCGCCGTTGGAGCCGCCCACACAGCCAAGGCGCTCCCGGCTCGTGACACCCCGCGAGATAAGGTCCTTTGCGACGGCGGCGAAGTCCTCGAACGCGCGGTGCCGGTTCTCCTGCAGCGCAGCCCGGTGCCAGGAAGGACCGTATTCTCCGCCGCCGCGGATGTTGGCCACCACATAGACGCCGCCGCGGCTGTGGGGCGCTGCACCGTCGGCGCCGGCCGATTCCGCGGTCCGCCGCTCCAGCCAGGCCCGGCCCACCGCGCCGCTGTAGGCGGGCGTGCGCGAGACCTCGAAGCCGCCGTACCCGGAGAGCTGGGTGGGGTTCTGCCCGTCGAGCACCAGGTTGCGCGCCGCAATCTGGAAGTACGGCACCCGGGTGCCGTCCTCGGACGCGGCAAAGTGCTGCTGCACTTCGTAGCCGGCATCGTTGAAGAACGACGGCGATGCCTTGACCACTGCATGGCTGCTCACCACGCCTGCGTCCTGGGCGTGGTTTTCCCTTGACAGGGTTCCGCGGGTCAGCGTGGTGGGGGTGGTGAAGCCGGTGGCGACGAGCCAGAAATCGTCGCCTGCCCCTCGCGGTCCGCCGGGGGAGCGGTGCCCGCCGTCGGAGCCGCCTTCTGCGTCGTCCTCGTCGTCCACGGCGAAGGCGTTGACGTCGTGCAGGGGAGGGCACGCATCCAGCAGGGAGGAGGCCCAGGCGCCGGCCCGATGGTCAGCGTCAGATTCAGCCACTGCCCCCGAAGCAGGCTGCGACGGGTCCAGCACCCGGATTTCCGAGGAGACGTCACGCAGGAGGTTCAGCAGCAGGAAGTTCCGCGTCCAGCTCCAGGACTGCAGCGACGTGCGGGCATCCGGGGTGAAGAGGACCGTCAGCCTGCGCTCGCCGGCAACGTAGCGGTCAAAATCCGCCGCGAGCAGCGAACCCGCCGGATAGCTCGTTCCGTCCACTGTCCACTCGCGCTGCGGCCGGAAGAGCAGCCATTCCCGGTGCGCGCTGAGGTTCACGTCCGTGGGCGCATCGACTGCCGTCCAGGACCCGTCCCGCAGCACAGAGGTTGTCCGGTTGAAGAAGTCGATCCAGTCAACGGCGAAGGTCCGTTCAAACCCCGGCGTGGAGTCGTGGGCCACGATCGCCATCATATGGTCCTCGGGGATCTCGAAGATCCTGGCCGCATCGGCCAGGGACTGGCCGCGGTGCAGTTTCACGCCGGTGCGTGCGTAGGATGAGGCGGTCCGCGGCAGGGCGTCCGCCGTGCTGGCTACCAGCAGCGTATCCGCGTCAAGCCACGAAACGTTGCCCTTCGCCGTCGGAAGGTCAAAGCCGCCGGCGACGGGGTCAACGAAACTGCGGGTCTCGACGTCGAACTCGCGGTAGCGGTTGGCGTCGCCTCCGTCAGGGGAGAGGGCCAGCAGCGCCAGCCGGTAGGGCAGGCCGGGTTCCGGCCGGAGGAAGTTTGCCCCGTGGAAGACCCATTCCTCACCTTCGGCGGCGGCGAGCGCATCCACATCGAGCAGCACGTCCCATTCGGGGGCGTCGGTGCAGTAGCTCTCCCAGGTGGTCCGGCGCCACAGGCCCTTCGGGTTCTGCCGGTCCTTCCAGAAGTTGTAGTACCAGTCGCCACGCTTGCTCACCATGGCGATCTTGTCCGTGGAGTCCAGCACTTCGAGGATCTCGCCCTCGAGGCGGGCATAGTCCGCGTCCTCCAGAAGGTCCTCCGTCCTGGCATTCTGCTCCCGGACCCAGGCCAGCTGTTCCTCGCCGTAGATGTCCTCGAGCCAGATGTTTTCATCGGTGGGCTCGGGCGCGGTTTCGGGGGGAACGGCGGCGGAATCAGCTGCAGTGGTGGTCATGGCCCCAACCAAACAACATCCCGGCTCAGCTAGCAAGTCACATGCCGATACTCTGGATGCCGTGGTCACATCGCAAAGCATCCGGACGGTACTGATAGGCGCCGGGCCGAGGGGTACCAGCGTGCTGGAGCGGCTGCTCGCTAACTGGGCCCCGGCGGCCCCGTCCGGATCTGTTTCATCCGGTTCGTCGTCCGAATCGGCGCCGGTACAGGCGAAAGCCGGCCTGCACATCGACGTGGTCGATCCCTACCCGGCCGGCGCGGGGCATGTGTGGCAGCCCGGACAGTCGCGGCTTTACCTGATGAACACGCAGTCGTTCTACCCCACGCTCATCCCGGAGGACCCGCAGCTTGCCGCCCCGGTTGCCGGCACAACGTTTGACCGCTGGCGGGTCCGGCAGCAGCAGGATCCCCTTCCCGGGCTGACCGAAGAGGAACTCGCGGAACTGGCCGTGCTCGGCTCCGATGACTTCCCCAGCCGTGCCCTGTACGGCCGCTACCTCCGCTCCACGCTTGAGGAACTCCTCGCGCTGGTGCCCGACGGCGTCACGGTGGACTTCCACGAAACGTCGGCCACCGCCGTGCGCCCCTCGCCGGACGGAACGTTCGACGTCGAACTGGCCGGCGGCGGGACGCTTGCCGCCGATTCCGTGGTGTTGGCACTGGGCCACCTGGACTCCAGGCTTAGCCCAGAGCAGCGCCAACTGCAGGCAGCTGCCGCCCAATTCGGACTGCGCTACTTTCCGCCCGCTGTTCCTGCCGACGTCGACTGGTCGACTATTCCAGCCCGCGAACCGGTGCTGGTCCGCGGGATGGGGCTGAACTTCTTTGACGTCATGGGCCAGCTCACCGAGGGCCGGGGCGGGAAGTTCGTGGACGCCGGAGACGCCCTTGAGTACCTGCCCTCAGGCCAGGAACCGCTGATCATCGCCGCGTCCCGGCGCGGCACGCCGTACCGTTCCAAGGCCACCCTTGAGAGCTACTACCCGGCGTCGGTGACCCTGCGGTACTGCACCGGGGCCGCCTTGCGGAGGTTCGCCGCAGCCGGCATCGTTCCGGCCTTCGACCACGACCTCTGGCCGCTCCTGCACCGCGATGCCCTGTGGGCGTACTACTCCACGCTGGTGCGTTCCGAGCCTGCAGCCGTGCAGGATCCGGCCAGGTTCCTGAAGGAACTGGACGAGGCGCTGCACCCACATGCCCACACGACGGCAAAATGGGAAGAGATTGTCAGGGCGGTCATCGAAGGACATGTCCGCCCCGACAGCAGGCTGGATCTGCTGAGCCTCGCGGCGCCGCTGGCGGGACAGCCGTTCGGTTCCCGCGCGGAGCTGGACGCCGCCGTCGTCGACTATCTGCTCGACGACGCCCGCCGCTCTGCCCTCGGCGAGGACGACCCCCTGAAGATGACCATCGGTGCGCTGCACCACGGCCGTGCCGTGCTGAAGTCAGTGGTGGCCGACGGCGGCATCACCGACGAGTCGTGGGTCGCCGGGCTGCGGGGCTGGTTTGAGTCGTTTGTGGAAGGCCTCGCCAGCGGGCCCCCGGCGCTCCGTGCCGAGCAGCTGGCCGCATTGGCCCGCGCAGGCGTGGTCAGTTTCGTGGGACCCGACCCCAAATTCGGGCTGGACCGGAAGGCGGGGTTCTTTACCGCCGCGTCACCGTGGGTGAAGGACGCCGCCGCGAAGGCCCGCACCATGGTTGAGGCCCTGGCACCGGCCAACCGGGTGTCCGTCAACGAGTCTCCGCTGCTGGAACAGCTCCTCGCCGACGGGCTGGTGCGGCCGCGGACGATGATGACGGTTGAAGGAACACCGGTGCAGTCCTCGGGACTGGATGTCAGCCCGCATCCTTACCGGCCGGTGGCAGCCAACGGAGAAGTTGCCAAGCGGGTCTTCGTGCTGGGCCTCCAGCTCTCGGCAACCCAGTGGGGAACGGCGATCGCCGCCGAAGCCGTGCAGCAGGCCGGCCCGGTCTACGCCAGCGGCCAGCGCACCCTGCGCGACGCCGACGAAATCGCCCGCGCCATCCTCAAGCCCTGACGGGGCCGACGGCAGAGACCACGACGGTGACCTTCACCACGGTTCCCGACTCAATGGCGGTGAGGGTCAGCGTTCCGACGCCGGCTGCAGCCTTTGCTGGCACCGCGAGGTTCACTGTGGCTGCCCCGGAGGCCGCGGGAACCGTGCCCAGCGGGGTGGACGTGCCGGCCGCGTCCGTGAAAACCGCAGTCAATGACTTGTTGGCCGGGCTGCCCAGCGAGGCCAGGTCCAGCTTGGAGACTTCGAGCGTCATGGCGTCGCCGCCCTTGACCGCCGCCGCCGTCGTGTTGACGACGGACACGGTGCGCCGGGCAAAGTCAGGGGACGCGGGGTTGTGCTCCTGCAGGTACCTGATCCATGCGTCGCGGTCCACGAGGCCGGAGTCTTTGGTGCCCGTGCCTTCCTTGAAGACCCGGAAGTTGTCGCCGCCCGTTGCCAGGAAGCTGAACATCCCGATCCGGCAGGGCTTGGCCGGATCAAGCGGTTTCCCATTCACCCGGATCGCGGTAATGCGGTCTCCCGCTGCGCGGGCGGCATCGTAGGTGTAGTTGACGTTCTCGGACAGGCCCAGCTGCTGGTAGGCGCGGCTCGGGACGCTGCCGTCGGGGTTGGTCTGCCACTGCTGTTCCAGGAGCGTCTTGAACTGTGCCCCGCTGAGGGACGTGGTCCACAGGTTGTTCACGAATGGCAGGACGGAATTGGCCTCGGCGTACGTGATAGTTCCGTCGGGTGCGAAGTACAGCTCGTTGCGCAGCCCGCCGGGATTCACGACGCCGATTTCGGCTCCGCCCAGTTCCGGCGCCTTGAGCGCATCCACGAGAGAGTCGGCCACGAGGTTGCCCAGGGTGGACTCGCCCGCGCGGTCGTCCCGCTTCGCCGGAGTGGTGTCCGTGACGGGAGTGAACGCCGTGGTGATATCAGCGGTCACCCTGCCCACCGGCTGGTTTCCGATTTCCGCAGCCTCGGCGATGGCCTTCCTGACGATCACGCCGACGGCGGCGACCCTCGGGTAGACGGCCACAAGGTCCGCGGCGGCATCAGTGGTGCGCTTGACGTTTCCTGCCTTGTAGCCGGTGACAGCCTTCGTCCTGGTGTCCACGGTCAGCTGGATCTGTCCAATGTTCTCGCCGTAGTTGCCGGTCTGCACAATGGGCCGGGTCTTGCCCTCCACCCCGGGAACGGGAGCATCCCACGCGTACTCCTTGTGGGTGTGGCCGTTGAAGATCGCATCCACGTCGGCGGATGTTTCGGAGACCAGCTTGGCGAAGGGGCCGCCGGCGGCCACCTCCTGCTCCAAAGTGGCGCCTTCCGGTGTTCCGGACCCTGCGCCGTCGTGGTTTTCCACGACGATCACGTCTGCCAGGTCCTCCGCCTTGATCCTGGCCGCAACGCGGTTGATGGCGTCGACGGGATCGCCGAACTCAAGCCCAGTGATCCCGGCAGGAGTGACGAGGGAGGGCACTTCCTGGGTCACGGTGCCGATGACGGCCACCTTGATGCCGCTCATCTCGAGGACCGTGAACTCCGGCAGCACGGGCTCCGAGGTGCCCTTCCTGTAGACGTTGGCGCCGAGGTAGGGAAACTTGGCGTTGCTGCCGCCGGCGACGCGGTCGCGCAAATCCGCCCAGCCGCCGTCGAACTCGTGGTTGCCCACCGCGGAGGCCCTCAGCTCCAGTGTGTTGAGGACATCGAGGGTGGGCTGGTCCCTTGCAGCAGAGGACGCGAACAGCGATGCCCCGATGTTGTCCCCCGCGGAGAGGAAAGCACTGGGGCCCGGTGCAGCGGCGCGCAACATCTCCACGGTGCCGGCGAACAGCACCGTGTTGGTGTCGATGCGGCCGTGGAAATCGTTGATGCCCAGGAAGTTCAGGTCAACGGTGGCCGGAGTGGCAGGGCCGGCCGGCAGGTCAAGGCCAGCGAGCACGGGGTCGTGGTCGCTGGCCCTGTACTGGCCGATACCGGCCAGTCGCTTCGCTGGAAGGTCCTGGCCGGTATTTTTCACAGGAATTTACTTGCGGTGGACGGTTTTAGCGATCAGGCCTCCACAGCCTCCGCCTCCGCGGTCTGGGTCTGGGCGCCCTGCCCAGTGTCCTGCACGATCCTGAACCTGGCGCCGGTGGGATCCGCCAAGGTGGCCAGCCGCCCGAAGGGTGTGTCGTCGGGTCCGTCGACGACGGTGGCGCCCAGGCTGACGGCCTTCTCGATGGATGTATCGGCGTCCCCCACGGCGAAATAGACGACCCAGTTCGACGGGACCTCGGCTGGCAGGTCCGCCGCTGCATCGTAGATCCCGGCCTTCGCGTCTCTGCCCGCGCCCAGAGTTGTGTAGCGGAACTCCGGGGTATCGCTCATGACGTCCGTGTTCCAGCCAAAGACGTCCTGGTAGAACTTCACAGCGGTGGCGTAATCCTTGGTGTGAAGCTCGTGCCACGCAGGGGTGCCGGGTTCGGCAACCACTTCATACCCGCGCATTTCGCGGGGCTGCCATACGCCGATGGCAGCGCCGGACGGATCGCCGAAGAACGCCATGTGGCCCTGTTCCGGGACGTCCATGGGCTCCATGTACACCTGGCCGCCGTTGGCCGTGACTGCGGTGGCCGTGGCGGCGGCGTCGTCAGTGCGCAGGTACGTGGACCACATGTCCGGCATGGCCGCCTGGTCCTCCTGCTTCTGCATGATTCCCGCGACCAGTTTGCCGTTCTTGTTGGCGGTGATGTAGCCGCCGTATTTTTCCTGGTCCCCGGTCTGGAAGTCCCAGCCGAACAG
Organism: Arthrobacter sp. P1_B11; assembly: GCF_056406715.1. NCBI lineage: Bacteria > Bacillati > Actinomycetota > Actinomycetes > Micrococcales > Micrococcaceae > Arthrobacter > Arthrobacter sp. P1_B11. The sequence goes on along the minus strand of NZ_JBFTZQ010000026.1, from coordinate 44,972 downwards.
TTCGCCATAGAACTGTCGGGAAGTGTCGGTGTTGGAGGTCATCAGGTCAATCCAGCAGGGTGCTCCGGGCGTGATGTCTGGGGTGGGCATTGTCAGCTCCTGTAGTGGGCCGCGAAACAAGTCCGCAGGTCAAAGGGATATGGAGACAGGATCGACACTATGCCCGCGGTATGACAGTTTCAATGGCTCCGGCAGTCAGAGCCGGTCGGAATACGAGGTGGCGGGTTCGTTGTCGTCGTCGGCTTCGACCCACTCGATGAAGTCCTTGAGCGACATGCACCAGTAGTAGTCCGAGTACCTCAGTCTCTGCTTTTCGGCCTTGCTCACGACGGCTACATCTCCCCAATAGCAGCAGGTGCGGAACGGTGCCCTTTCGCGGAATCTGAAGTTGAGCACCGCTGATTCCTTCCAGTGAACGCCAACAGGGCTGTCTTCGCATGAGTGGTGCGTACTCGATTTTTCGGCGGGCAGGTACTCGCCGGTACTTGGTTTAGGGCGCCGAATGCGGGGTCTACCTGCCCATGAAAAAGGCCGGCCGAACCAACCTTGCGATTGGCTCAACCGGCCCCTGACTGTGCGCAGATTGCGCTACGCGGAAGGTAAGAGATTCGAACTCTTGGTACGGGGTTACCGCACACTGGTTTTCAAGACCAGCTCCTTCGGCCGCTCGGACAACCTTCCGTGACTAGTAGTGTTTCATAGGCAGTTGGCTGCAACAAAAACCGAAAGGTGGCCGTTGCTGTCAGTGCACACTATTTTTGGGGCAGGAATGAGCAAGAAAATCGGGAGTTCTCCATGAAAGCCGTCTACATCTCGGAGCCGGGCGGGCCGGAAATGCTGGAAATCCGCGACGTTCCGCCTCCCGTTCCGGGCCAGGGCGAGGTCCTGATCGACGTCGTGGCCGCGGGCCTGAACCGTGCAGACGTGCAGCAGCGGAGGGGCTTCTACCCGCCGCTTCCGGGTGCATCGGAAATTCCGGGGCTCGAGGTTTCCGGCCGCATCGCCGGATTCGGGCCGGGGGTCACCAAGGCGTTTTCCATCGGGGACAAGGTGGTGGCCTTGCTGGCCGGCGGCGGCTACGCCCAGCAGGTCGCGGTCCGCTCGGAGCAGGTTCTGAGGATTCCCGACGGCGTTGACCTGGTCACCGCTGCCGCCCTCCCGGAGGTTGCGGCCACCGTGTACTCGAACCTCATCATGACTGCGCAGCTCCAGCCGGGAGAGACGGTCCTGATCCACGGCGCCACCGGCGGCATCGGCACCATGGCCATTCAGTTCGCCAAGGCATTCGGTGCGACTGTTGCCACCACGGCCGGCACTGACGAGAAAGTCAGCACGGCCAAAGCCTTCCTCGGTGCCGATATTGCGATCAACTATGCCGAGGAGAACTTCCCGGAGAGCCTCCGGGCCCAGAACGGCGGCAAGGGCGCGGACGTGATCCTCGACGTCGTGGGCGCCAAGTACCTGCAGCAGAACATTGACGCCCTGGCCGACTACGGCCGGCTCATCGTCATCGGACTGCAGGGCGGTGCCAAGGGCGAACTGGATCTCGGGCAGCTGCTGCGGAAACGCGCGGCGGTCGTCGCCACGGCGCTCCGGCCCCGTCCGGTCGAAGAGAAGGGCGTGATCATGACCTCCGTCAGGGATGCCGTCTGGCCACTTATCGCCGACGGCCGGATCCACCCCCTCGTGGCCAAGACCTTTCCGCTGGACCAGGTCAGGGCGGCCCATAAATACTTCGACTCGGGCGAGCACGTGGGCAAGATCCTCCTGGTCATGTAGGCCCGCGCAGGCCGCCGGTGCCAGCGGTAGGGACTCCATGCATACCCGGTATTGCCATGTCCGGGCAATGCCGCTAGGCTCGCCATATACGCGGTATGCACTGGTCTTGGGGGCCGGTGCATGCCGCGGCCTTCCCAGCCAAGGAGCACCATGTCCATCCGCCACAGCCTCCTCGCCCTGCTACAGGACCAGCCGCGCTACGGCTACCAGCTCAGGGTCGAATTCGAAGACCGCACCGGGTCCACCTGGCCCCTGAATATCGGGCAGGTCTACACCACACTGGACCGCCTCGAACGCGACGGCCTGGTCAGGAACGATGGCGGCGACGGCGAAGGCCACGTGGTCTACAGCATCACCGCTGCCGGCACTGCCGAGGTCCAGGGCTGGTTCGCCACCCCGGTGGAGCGCAGCAATCCGCCGCGGAATGAGCTCGCCATCAAACTGGCCCTCGCCGTCACGCTACCCGGCGTGGACGTGGCCTCCATCATTCAGGCCCAACGCGTGGCGTCCATGCGGGCACTTCAGGACTACACGAAGTCCCGGCGGGACACGGCCGCCAGCCAGCGCCCGGGTGACACTGCCTGGCTGCTGGTGATCGACTCGCTGATTTTCCAGACCGAAGCGGAGGTCCGCTGGCTGGATCTCTGCGAAGCCCGCATGGTCCAGCTCTCACAGACGGCCGGCACTCACAGCGCAGCACGCAAAACATCCAACGGGGTCACTGTGGAAGAGGCCGCCCCGCTCAACGCGGAGACGCGCCGGTGAGCGTCCTGGGGCCGCGGCAGGTCCTGGAGCTCGCCAAGGTCAGCAGGACTTTCGGCCGGGGCGCGACGGCGGTTGCCGCCCTGCGCGACGTCGACCTCGCCGTCAGCGCGGGCGAGTTCGTTGCGGTGATGGGGCCGTCGGGATCCGGCAAATCATCGCTGCTGGCGCTGGCCGGCGGACTGGACCGGCCGACGTCGGGCGGTGTCCTTGTGGAGTCCACACCCTTGGCAGGGCTGGGACTCAACGAACTCGCGCGGCTGTGCCGCCGGGCCGTGGGCTACGTCTTCCAGGACTTCAACCTGATCCCCACCCTCACGGCGGCGGAAAACGTCGCCCTGCCGCTGGAACTGGACGGTGTGCCGGCCAGGAAAGCCCACCGTCAGGCAATCGATGCCCTGCGGCAGGTCGGCATCCCCGAACTCACCGACCCGTACCAGTTGCTCGCCCTGCTGGTGGCCGTGCCGCTGACCGGAGGGGTCCTGGCGTGACTGTTTACGCGGGCCCGTCTGCCGATGTCCCGGCGCGGCGTGGGTACCTAGCCCCGCCGGATTCCCGGCCTGCCGCAGTGACCGAACGGCCGGAGAAACCCGTTCACCGCCTCTGCTGCACCGCTCGGCGCTTCGCCGGGCGGCACCTGGCCGTTGTCGGCTCGATTCTTGGCGCCCGTTGGTAGGGTGCGCCGGAGAGGATTGTCACATTATTTAGATCTCAAGGAGGAGACATGGGCACTATGCCTCATGGCAGCGGCCGGACAGCGGACGGGAATCTGGACTTTGTTCCGGACCCGTCGCTTCCGGCCACGTCCCTGGATGATTCCGTCCGGGAAGCGGAAGACCGCAAATGGACTCCGGCCAAGATTGCCGTCTGGGTTGCCATCGCGCTCCTGGGTGGAGTGGCCTGGTTCATGTTGGCCGTTGTCCGCGGCGAAACGGTCAACGCCATCTGGTTCGTCTTTCATTGCGGCCCAGATGGGGTATCTGCCCGGCACCATCTGGATCATCATCGGCGTCGTCCTCGCAGGAGCCGTCCAGGACTATCTGGTCATGTTCTTCTCCATGCGTCGCGGCGGCCGGTCGCTGGGCCAAATGGCCCGCGAGGAACTAGGCGTCATCGGCGGCACCGCCGCCCTCGTGGCCACCCTCCTGATTATGGTGATCATCGTCGCCATCCTGGCGCTCGTCGTCGTGAATGCCCTCGGCGAAAGCCCCTGGGGCGTCTTCTCGGTGGCCATGACCATCCCCATTGCACTGTTCATGGGCGTGTACCTGCGGTTCATCCGGCCCGGCAAGGTCATGGAAGTCTCGATCATCGGCTTCGTGCTGCTCATGGGCGCCATCATTGGGGGCGGGGCAGTTGCCGGCACCGAATGGGGTGCCGCCGTCTTCCACCTGGACAAGGTGACCATCGCATGGGGCCTTATCGTGTACGGCTTCATCGCCGCGATCCTGCCCGTGTGGCTGCTGCTGGCTCCGCGCGACTACCTTTCCACCTTCATGAAGATCGGCGTGATCGTGATGCTGGCCCTGGCCATCATCGTGGTGCGCCCGGAAATCACTGTCCCGGCCTTCAGCGAGTTCGCCGGCCGGGACAACGGACCGGTGTTCCCTGGCGCGCTGTTCCCGTTCCTGTTTGTGACCATTGCCTGTGGAGCCCTGTCCGGCTTCCATGCGCTGATCTCGTCCGGCACCACGCCCAAGCTCATTGAGAAGGAGCGGCAGACGCGCTTCATCGGCTACGGCGGCATGCTCATGGAATCCTTCGTCGCCATCATGGCGCTGGTGGCCGCAATCTCGATCGACCGCGGCATTTACTTCGCCATGAACGCGCCTGCGGCGCTGACCGGCGGCACCGTGGAAACTGCGGCGCAGTGGGTCAACGGCCTCGGCCTGGCCGGCGTCAACATCACTCCCGATCTCCTGGCGCAGACCGCTTCCAATGTGGGGGAGGAGAGCATCATCTCGCGTTCGGGCGGCGCGCCCACCCTGGCAGTAGGCCTCGCCCACATCATGCAGCAGTTCATCGGCGGCACAGCCATGATGGCTTTCTGGTACCACTTCGCCATCATGTTTGAAGCGCTCTTCATCCTGACCGCCGTTGACGCCGGAACCCGCGTTGCGCGGTTCATGCTGCAGGATTCCATCGGCAACTTCGTGCCGAAGTTCAAAGAAGCCTCCTGGCGGCCAGGAGCATGGCTCTGCACGGCGGTCATGGTCGGCGCGTGGGGTGCTGTGCTCCTGATGGGCGTCACGGATCCGCTGGGCGGCATCAACACGCTGTTCCCGCTGTTCGGCATCGCCAACCAGCTGCTGGCGGCCATCGCGCTCGCGGTCTGCATGGCCATCGCGGCCAAACGCGGTGCGTTCAAGTACCTGTGGATCGTCGCGTTGCCGCTGGCGTTTACTGCCGTCGTCACCATCACGGCGAGTTTCCAGAAGATCTTCTCTGACGTGCCGGCCGTGGGTTACTTCGCCAACAACGCCGCCTTCTCGAAGGCCCTCGCTGACGGCAAGACGTCCTTCGGCACGGCGAAGACCGTGACGGCCATGGAAGCCGTGGTCCGCAACACCATGATCCAGGGCTGGCTATCGGTGATTTTCGTGGTGCTGAGCATCGTCGTCATCGTTACCGCGCTGGTGGCCACGGTGAAGGCGTTCCGCAACAGCGCCGCCGGCGTTCCGAATGCCGACCACGAGGACACGCCGCAGCCGTCCCGCGTCTACGCTCCGGCCGGATTGATCCCCACTCCCGCCGAGCGCGAGCTTATGGCCGAGTGGACCAGGCTTCCGGCGGACCAGCGCTTCGAGAGGGCGGGCCATCACTGATGGGCACCGGGCAGGGAACTGCGGCGCCGGGGTCCGCAGGGCACGGCTCCGCCGGACCGCAGAACGCCGTTGCCGCGGGCTTACGCGGCTTCGCCCGGTACTTTCAGGGCGTCATGGGCGCGGACGCGTATGCGAAGTACCTGGAGCATCACTCGGCCGCCGGCCAAGGCACTCCGCCCATGGGCGAGCGGGAATTCTGGCGCGACCGGACCGACCGCCAGGACAGCAACCCGCAGGGGCGGTGCTGTTGAGCAGGCGGGGGCGACCCCGTGGCTGGCCGGCACCCGCCAGGCGTACTGGCGCCGAAAACGGGGTTTCGCTACGGACGAAACGAAATCCAGGTCAAGGAGCTTCATTGACTGGACTCGGCGTTCCGGGCTCGTGAGAGTATGAACGCATGAGCGATCCGAACGACACTCAAACCGCCCGGGCGGCCGCCACCGATGCCGGTTCACAGGCCGGGTCCCGTCCCGGTGAGGACGTCCCCGTGGAGGGCACCACACTTGACCCTGACGCGGTCCCGGCAGGTGGCAACTACGCTTCGGAGCCGTCGAAGCCCAAGGGCAGCAGCCTTCAGGACCTGGTGGATGAGCCCGCCAAGGTGATGCGGATCGGCACGATGATCCGGCAGTTGCTGGACGAGGTGAAGTCGGCGCCCTTGGACGACGCCGCCCGCGGCAGGCTGGCGGAGATTCATGAGCGCTCCATCAAGGAACTCGAGGACGGGCTGGCCCCGGAACTCGTTGCCGAGCTGGAACGCATCAGCCTTCCGTTCCCGGACAATGCCACGCCGTCCGACGCTGAGCTGCGGATTGCCCAGGCCCAGCTGGTCGGCTGGCTGGAAGGCCTGTTCCACGGCATCCAAACCGCCGTTGCTGCCCAGCACGCGGCCCGGGATCATGCCATGGCCCAAGTGCAGCTGCGCCAGCTTCCGCCGGGCACTGTCATCGCTCCCGGCGTGGTTATGGGAGAGAACGGGGAGCCCCAGCGGGCCAAGGCTCCGCAGCCGGGATCCGATCCGCTCAAGCCTGGGCGGCAGGAAGACCCTGACCACGGTCCGGGTCAGTACCTGTAGGTTCGGCTTGGGGTTTTTTACCGCTGCCCGGCAAGGGCGGAAAGACGACGCCGAACTCGGTAAAGGGCTGTGGCGGCGAGCCCACGACCGCTTCCACCGGGGTCTGGACCGCTACCACCAGGTTCTTGAAGGCGTGGAGGACGAGCAGCTCTATGGCGAACTCGTCGAGATCGCGAACCAGCTGGCGGAGCTGTCCGGCCGCGTCCGGCAGGTCTGCGTTGAGGCGCAGCGGCGCTCTCCCAGCGACGGGCTGGACATCCCGCACGCGCTGTCCGGCGTCCACCGCGCGCTGTCGAAGGCGGGAAACTCGCTGGCGGCCACGGCCGAAGCCGCGGCAATGCTCCGCCTCGCCGTTGGTCCCGTTCCCGTGGGCGCGGCATCGGTGTGGCGGCGGGCCGAGACGGTCTTCGAGCAGGTGGCCGACGCGGAGCGGCAGCTCGCCGAAGCCTGACCTGGCCCAAGACCGGGACAGCTGTCGCCCGGTCGCCCGGCGGGCATGCAAAAAATTCCCGGATTCCGGGTGTTAAGCGCCTAGCTTAGCTTCCGGCCATTGCGTGCACCGAAGCGGGAATCGTTGGCAGGATGGACAGATGACTTCTTCACCGACACTGACATTCAATGACGGCAATACCATTCCCCAGCTCGGCTACGGCGTGTGGCAGGTCGAGGACGATGTAGCTGAAAAGGTCGTCTTCCAGGCGTTCCAGGCGGGGTTCCGCCACATCGACACGGCCAAGATCTACGGCAACGAGTCCGGCGTGGGCCGCGCCATCGCGAGCTCCGGGCTGTCGCCCGAGGAAATCTTCATCACCACCAAGCTGTGGAACGCGGACCAGGGCTACGAGTCCACGCTGGCGGCGTTCGAGGAATCCCTGGAGCGCCTGGGCCTCGAATGCCTTGACCTGTACCTGATCCACTGGCTCCAGCCGAAGCAGGACAAATACGTGGACACCTGGAAGGCGCTGATCGAGCTGCAGAAACGCGGCCGGGTCAAGTCCATCGGTGTTTCCAACTTCACCGTTGAGGGCCTGCAGCGCGTCATCGATGAGACCGGAGTGGTGCCGGCCATCAACCAGGTGGAACTGCATCCCTTCTTTAACCAGGCCGAGCTCCGGGAATTCAATGCCTCCAAGGGCATTCTGACCCAGGCGTGGTCCCCGCTGGGCCAAGGCGGTGAGCTCCTTGAGGACGCCACCATCACGGCAATCGCGGACAAGCACGGCGCCACTCCCGCGCAGGTTGTCATCGCCTGGCACCTGGCCATCGGCAACGTGGTCATCCCCAAGTCGGTGACCGAGTCACGCATCCGCGAGAACTACGATGCGCTGAACGTGACGCTTGACGCGTCCGACGTCGAAGCCATCAACGGCCTGGACCGCACGGCGGCGGGAACGGGACGCATCGGGCCGGACCCGGCCGTGTCCGACTTCGCCTGACCTTTAGCCGCGCAGGCCCCGCCCGCTGAGCTGATCCACCGGATCTGCTGCAGTGCAGCTGACCTCAGCCGGGCGGGGCCTTTGCTGTCCAGATGGCAGCGGCGGTTAAGCCGCTGCTTTGGCCTGCTGGGCAGCCACGGCATCAACGACGGCCCAGTCGTGCTCGCCGGAGAGGCAGCGGCTGGCGAACCGTTCGGCGTCGGCTGCGGTATCGAAGACCTCGGTCCGGACCCGCCCGCAGTCGGCTTCAAAGTACGTTACGTGGAATTCCTGGTTCATTTCCATGACTCAATGGTGCAACCGGGGTCTGACATTATTTGTCCTTCAGTCCGGTGTGTTGCGCAACCGGAGCACCCGTTCCTTCGCCAGCATGGCCGTTCGCTTGCTCTTCTCGGCGGCCCTGGCTGACTGCTTCGCCTCGGCAGCTGCCGTTTCAAGGTCCTTCCGGACGGCTTCCAGGGAGTCTTCCGCCTTCCTGAGCCGCTGTCTTGTCTCGCGCACCTCGGCCGTGAGGCGGGTGAACTCCGCTGCCGCGTCCTGCAGGGTTTCGTCACGGGACTCGGCCTCCGTGGCGGCTGCCTGAGCCGCGGCTTCAGCCTCGGCGAGTGCCGCCAAGGCTTTGTCCAGGACCGACGGCGATGAGGGGCGGGGCGTCCGTCGCACCGCCTGCATCCGCGGTTTCTCAGGCCCCTCCGGCGGCTGCCGGCGGCTGACCTTTGGAGGCGGCCCCGCATGCCCGCCGGTGACCCGCGGGGGCTGCTGCAGCGGCCCCAGGGCGGCAGGAACCGCAACTGCGCCGCTGAGATCAACCTGGTCCACGCCGTCGGCCGTGAGAACCCGCAGCAGCAGCCCGCTCTGTACGGCAGCCGCGGCAGCCGTGTCGGCCGTGGCGGCCCGCAGGGTCTCTTCCACCTCCGAGGCCACCGCCCCGCTAATGGAACGGCCCTGCTCCTCTGCTGCGCGCCGGGCGGTATTCACGGCCGCTGCAAGAAGCTTGCGCCGCTCCCGGGACAGCTCCCGCAGGGCGGCGGCGTCGAGCGCGGCCTGGGCCCCCTGCATCGTCTGCCCGAGGTCGCGGAGCTCCCGCACCGCGTCTGGCCGGTGATGCGCCAGCATATTGACAGTCCAGGCTGCGATGGAGGGCTTGGGGAGTGCCTTGATGGCCTGGGCCAGCGGTCCGTTGGACTCTGCTGCCGCAGCCTTCCCGGCCGCAGTGCGGGCAGCCACGAATTCGTCGAAGGGCAGCGCATACAGGCGTCCCGCAACGTCCGCCAGTTCCTGCTCCTCCATGCCAGCCATCTTAGGACGGCATGACAGGAAAAGCCGGGCACCCTAGCCGGCTTCCGGACCTTTAGGCCGCGGTCCGGGGAGGTGGCCTTGGCGGTTAGCTTCGCGGACCAGCAGCCGGATGTTCGCGAACAGCACCGCCTTAGCAGCTTTCGGATCGGGCCAGTGTCCACGGTTCAGTGCGCGTTCAAGGTCCCGACAGTATGCTTCGAGACGAAGTGCTCCTGCCATGGCGGATGTTGCTCTCAGGCTCACCAGTGCCTCGGCGGCTGAGTCCGCGTCGTGGCCCGCTAGACCGCGAAGGATTTTTGCGGCGCGGACGGGCAGCATCTGCAGGTACTCGTCCATGAACGTATGCGCTGCGGCGGGGCCGGCTTCGTCCGCAAGAGACTGCAGGGCGCCGCTGTCCAGCACTGGCACGTCGTTCTCGTCTGTCACAGCAGCCCCCTAAATCCCGAGAAGAGCCGCGACGCTGCTGCACGGCTCTTTGAATAGTCCAGGGAGGACCTCAAGACCGTGGAAGAGTTCCCACAGGATCCGATCAAGAGTGGAAATATCGGCGGCCAGAAGAACTAAGCGCGGATGGGTACGGCAACCGTCAGTGCGGGACAGGCGTTCCGCCCCGGCGCCTGCGGGGTCTGCGGAGCCGGTCGGTCAGTGTCGCTAACGGCCGGATGAGGGTCCTGTGCAGGCCGGAGGCCACGGCATTCAGGAGAAGGAGCGCCAACTGTACAGCCCCGGCCAGAAGCAGGAGGAGGGACAGAATGATGAAGGCGGGCAGAAACATGATGAAGACGGCGATCATGGTCGCGAAGTAGCCAAGACCGTAGCCGACGAGCGTCGCCTGGTCCACCGGGATTCCATTCCAGCTGAGGGAGTTTCCGTGCTGCCGATTCCATCTTGCAGCGTTGGTGATGTGGCCCCCGGCCGCTTCCGCAACCGGGGACCACGTTGCGGGAGGGACAATCCGTGCGCTGTCTGCTGCAGGTGCGCGACAATGCGCCTTGGCGTACTTTAGAAGCCCACCGCCCAAAAAACAGCCTTAGCGTGTTCCGGCATCCCATCCCGGTCCATGAGGCGATCTGATGTAGCTGACCTTCGCATAATCTCCTTTGAAACCTCCCGATAAGGCTGTTCTAGCACCGCTGGGACGGCCTGACAATAAGATTTTTTGGGCTACGGAACCGCCCGCTGGCGGTCACCCTGCGAAGCCCAGCGTGCAGAACTACGGGAGGCACCTGTGCGTTTCCGGTGCGTGCGCCACAGTTCCGGACCAGGCCGGCCCGCGCGCTCGGGCGCATTGAAAGGGCCGACGGCGGCTGGGGGGACCGCCCTGGTCTCAGACAGGCGGCTCCGCCGCCGGCCCAGCCCCGGTGATCCACTTCTTATTATCGTCCCTGCCTGCAATTCCGGCGAGGGGCACTTCCAAACGTGGCTACGATCGGGTGGTTCGCACGGCTCCTCGAAGCGCGATCCCTGACGCGGCCACCACCGGGACCAGGCTCAGCAGAACAGCGATGGTGTTGGGCCGGAACACGAGGTGGCCGCCGCTGGCGCGGCTGTAAGCTCCAAGCGGGAAGACGAAGCCGCCTCCGCCGCCACCGGATGCACCGCCACGGCCGCCGCCTTCTGCGTTGGTGCCGCCGCCGAACCCGAAGGACACCAGGGCAACGGGGAGCAGCTCTGCGCCGCCGACCTGGACCGGAGGGCCGTACGCCCGGGACACGCCCACGTTCTTGAACGCTTCCAGCAGAGAAGAAAAAGTATCAGCCATGTCATCACTCTAGGCACCGGCGCCGGCCAACTCCATGGTGGCAATCCGAGGCTGATGACCTCTTGATGCACCAGAAGGGTGCAGCCCGCGCTCGAGCTGCACCCTTCTGAATTCTGCAGAGGACTATTCCTTGAAGGCGTCCTTGACCTTTTCGCCGGCCTGCTTCACGTCCGACTTTGCCTGGTCGCCCTGGCCTTCGGCTTTGAGGCTGTCATCGCCCGTGGCCTCGCCGGCAGCTTCCTTGCCCTTGCCGCCAAGCTTTTCGGCAGCGTTTCCGATCTTGTCATCCAAACCCATGGTGTTTCTCCCTACGGTTGGCTCCGCGGCGGGTCCGCCGGCGGCTTACCTTTTTACCCTAGCCCAGATCCTCGTCTAATACTAAGCATGCTGACTGCTCCGGCCGCCACCGGCCCATCCTGCGGCGGCCGCTGCACCTCTGGACTCGGGTGATAAGTAGGCTTACGATTAAATCGCGTAACGGAGCCTTTGGGCTCCGGGGGGCAGCCCAATTTGGGGGAGGCCTCGAACGCCGTCGGCGGCGTGTCTCACCGGCTAGCCCCAGTGCGAACCGCCGCCGACACCACAGCTGCTAGGCCGACTCTCAGTCCTTGCGTCGGGGGAGCACCAAGAGGGCATCCCCGACGGCGCGCTGTCCGGCTGCGCCGGAGGGGGTTGACGACCTTCCCGTCCACGACCATGGTGGTGGGGGAAGTTGCCTACGTAAACCTTGGAGCCGCCCCCTCAATTCTGGGCGGCACTGATGCAACCCTCGGTGCCAGATCCCGCGGTTATCCCATGATGTGCAGGCAAGACTGGTCCTGTCCTGGAATTGAAGGTGCCGCGACCTGACAACCAGAACGGCCGGGTCCGGACGCGCTCCCCCAGCAGCACCGGACCCGGCAACTCCAAGCCAGGCGTGCCAAAGCGACTCCTGTCGTAGGAGGATTCAGGCATGGCAGCTGAGACGCTCAAGCCGGCGCGACGGCAAAGATGACCCAGAGCAAAGCTGCGACGACGGCCGAGGAGATCATCGACCTCCGCGTGACGGGATGGGACGGCAGCTCGATGCCCTCGTCCCGCAGCTGGCGTGTCTCCAGGACGGCGGCCCGCATCAGTGGAACGAAGACGGCAGCCAACACGGCCACCACGAGCAGCTCGCGCCAGGGCTGCACGATGCCCGTTGCCTCCAAGGCGGATCCCAGCAGCGAGCCGAGCAGTAAGAACCAGAAGATCGCCCAACCTGCCAGTCGCCTCCGTTTCGGCGGCATGCCCTCGAGCGAATCCGGCGGCCAGTCCTGCCACTCGTACTTGTTGTCGTCCCTGCCTGTTCCCGCGGCCATGGCCATAGAGTAGCGGTGTTCCGACTGCTACAGTCTGGCCATGGTCAGCTGGTTCAGAAGCAAGGCCCTCAGCCAGGGGGAGCTCAGCTACGCCAGGGCCTCGATGATCGTCCTTGCCATCCTCAACCTCCTCAACGCGGCCCTGACCATCTCGGAGCATGAGGCCGAGAGCCGCGTTCCGCTTAGCGCCTGGGGATCCATCGGGATTTCGGTCTTCTGTGTCATGGCCGCGACCTACTACCAGAAGCGCCTGGATCAGGCACGAGCTATGGCCGGGATCATGCGCGACCCGGATCGGGCTAAGGAACAACTGGGCTGACCTCGGGAAAGCGTCAAACGCCCGGCCTGCGCAGTCGGGTGGCGGCCAGTGGCCGAAGGTCGAGGCCCGTCTGCATTCCGCGGCCGCATCATCGAGAGCCGATGCTTGCCAGGGATGTTTAGGGCAGACTGGTGGCGTGAGCGGAATCCGGTGGGTGTTACACGTCGATCTTGACCAGTTCATCGCGGCGGTCGAAGTGCTCCGGCGGCCGGAGCTTGCGGGCAAGCCGATCATTGTCGGCGGTCGGGGCGACCCCACGGAACGAGCCGTGGTGTCGACCGCATCCTACGAAGCCAGGGCGTTCGGCGTGGGTTCCGGAATGCCCTTACGCATTGCGGCCCGGAAAGTGCCCGACGCTGTGATCCTGCCCGTCGATCAGGAGGCTTACCTCGCGGCGTCTGAAACGGTGATGGCCACCCTGCGCGCGCAGCGCGGGGCCACCGTGCAGGTGCTTGGTTGGGATGAAGCCTTTATAGGCACTGAGACAGAGAATCCAGAATCCTACGCCCGGCAGGTGCAGGCCGCCGTCCTGGAGCGAACACAGCTGCATTGCAGCGTTGGCATCGGCGACACCCTGGTCCGAGCCAAAGTCGCCACCGGTTTCGGCAAACCGGCTGGCGTCTTCCGTCTCACTTCCGGGAACTGGCTCGACGTCATGGGCAGTCGGCCCACCAAGGACCTGTGGGGCGTCGGGACCAAGGTGTCGGTCCGGCTGGCCAAACTCGGCATCAACACAGTCGCGGAGCTCGCCGCGTCCGACCCCCAAGACCTGGTTCCGGAGTTTGGCCCCAGGATGGGTCCTTGGTACGCGGAGCTCGGACGCGGGGACGGCGCCAGCGTTGTGGACGACACCCCGTGGGTTGCCCGCGGGCATAGCCGGGAGACCACCTTCCAGCGGGACCTGACCGAGCCCGCCCAGGTGGACGACGCCGTGAGGGAGCTGACAGCGCATGTCCTTGAGGATGTTGTGGCGGAAGGACGGCCCGTGGTTGGGCTGACCCTCAAGGTTCGGTACGCGCCGTTCTTCACCAAAACCCACGCAAGAAAGATTCCCGAGACATTCGACCGGAACGAAATCCTCGCGCGAGCCTTGGACCTCGCAGCCGGAATCGAAGCGGGCCGTCCGATCCGACTCCTGGGCCTGCGGGCCGAAATGGCAATGCCCGACGATGCCCGAAAGGGACATACGCCCACGCGCGGCGGTTGGTGAAAGTGGGTATGCCCTGTGCCTGCCCAGGCAATTCCCCACAATCAGCAGAAAACCCCGCATCCCCGCTGTATCAGCGGAAATACGGGGTTCTTCTCGAGCTTCCTATCAGAATCGAACTGATGACCTTTTCATTACGAGTGAAACGCTCTACCGACTGAGCTAAGGAAGCACCGCACTAAACAACCAGGAAAACCCGGCCGGTTCATGCAAGAGTCAACTGTAATCGAGTCCCCGCGCCCGGGTCAAAATGACGTGCCGCGAAGGCCGAAATCGGACTGCGCACGGGCCTGCCCGGCTGAACGGCCAAGTCAGCAGACGGTGTTGTCCGCCGGCTTCTTGCCGTCAACGAGGTAGTTGTCCACGGCGTTGCTGATGCAGCTGTTAGACCGGCCGTACGCCGTGTGGCCCTCGCCCTTCCAAGTCAGCAGTGAGGCGTTGCCCAGCTGTTTCCGGAGGGCGCTGGCCCACTCCACGGGCGTGGCGGGGTCACCCGTGGTGCCGACCACCACGATCGGGGAAGAGCCGCTGTACTCGACCGGTGCCGGCGTCCGCAGGTTCTTGTAGGGCCAGCTGGCACAGTTGGCGCCACCATACGCGAAGAAGTACCCCAGGGTGGGGGACACCTGGCGGAGCTGCTGCTCTTCGGCCCGCATGGCCGCCGGATTGCTGTTCGTCGGGTAATCCAGGCAGTTGATCGCGCCGAAGGCCAAGGCTGTGTTGGACGTGTATTTGCCGTTCGGTGCACGGTCCGCGCCCAGATCCGCCAGGCGCAGCATCAGGCTGACGTCGCCCTTCATGGCCGCGTCCAGGGCCTGGGTCAGGGCAGGCCAGCTTTCATTGCCGTACATCGGCACGATCAGACCGCTGACGAACGTGTTGCCGCCTACGGTACGGCCGTCCTTGGCGGTGCGGGGTGTCGCGATTACGGACCGGATGATGTCGTGGATCTGCCGGATACCGTCGTCCACGGTGCCGCTCAGGGGGCAGCCTTCCTCGTTCAGGCAGTGCGCAACGTAGGCGTGCAGCGCTTTGTCGAAGGCCTTTGCCTGGCCTGCAGTCAGCTCTTCAGCGCTGAGCGACGGGTCGAGGGCGCCATCGAGGACCATCCGGCCCACGTTGTCGGGGAACAGCGAAGCGTAGGTTGAACCGAGGAAAGTTCCGTAGGAGAACCCCATGTAGTGGAGCTTGGAGTCATTGACCACGGCACGGAGGACATCGAGGTCCTTGGCCGCGCTGACGGTGTCGATGTGCCCCAGTACGGGGCCGGTCTGCTGGGCACATTTCGCCGCGATGGCCTTGTTGTCGGCGAGGAGAGCGGCCAGGCCGGCGTCAGTTTCAGGAGAGTAGATCTTGGCCCGGGACTCGTCCCGTTCGTTGTCCGTCAGGCAGCTGACGGGCGCCGAACGCTTGACGCCGCGGGGGTCGAAACCGATGAGGTCGTAGTTGGCCCGCACCTTGTCGGAGAAGTGGCTGTTTCCGGCGTCCCTCACGAAGTCGTAGCCGGAGGCACCGGGCCCGCCCGGGTTGACCAGCAGACTGCCCTGCTTGTTGGCTCCGGTGCTGGCGATCTTTAGGGCCGCGATTTCAATCGTTTCGCCGTCCGGCTTCGCATAATCCAGCGGCACCTTGACCTTGGCGCACTGCATCTTGTCCTCGCACGGCCCCCACACCACCTTTTGGGAGTAAAAAGCCTGCAGCCCTTTCGGAGCTGCCGCCGCAATGGAGGGGTCCGCCTGCCCTGTGGAATTCCCCTGCGAGGCACCGTCCTTGGACAGCCCCAAGAAGCTGCACGACGTCAGGAGCACGACCACCGCCATGGCTCCGGCAGCCCGCAGCGCCGTAGCGAAGGAGCGCGATCGCGCGGTCAGGGGAAGTGTGGACATCATGCGGTACTCCTTGGGCAGAGGCGTTAGGCGTCGTCGGGCAGGTGGTCTGTGGACCGGAACCTAAATCAGGCCCGCGGCCATCGCCTCTATGGTCAAAAGCGGTGCAACGTTCGTGGTGGTGATGCGTTTACGCGCCTTGTTGATGGCATCCATCCTGGCGAGGGTGACCTCCGGGCCCGAGCCGGCTGCGAAATCTTCCAGCTCGCTCCTCAACTCAACGTTGACGAGTTCCACGGAGTTTCCCATCTGGATGATCAGCACATCCCGGTAAAAGGACAGGAGATCGGTCAGCGTCCGGTCCAGGGAATCAGTCACGGAGCGCTTCGCACGACGCTTCTGGTCATCTTCCAGCTGTTTCACCTGGCTGCGCATGGCGGGCGGCAGCGTTCCGGACTCGGGGGCACCCAATGTGGCCAGCAGGGAGGCCTTCTCGGCGGCGTCCCGCTCCTCATTGGAGCTGTTGGCCTCCTCGGTGGCGATCTTGACCAGTTTATCAGCCATCATCACAGCGGCCGTAATGCCCCGGAGGCCCAGCGGGAAGCGGACTGTTTCCAACCGCCGTTCCCTGGCCTCGGCGTCGCGGGCCAGGCGCCGGGCAATTCCCACGTGACTCTGCGCCGCGCGGGCCGCGCGTTCGGCCACCGCCGGATCCACGCCGTCGCGCTTTACCAGCAGCGCCGCGACGTCGGCGGCCGGCGGCAGCCGCAGTGCCACTGCCCGGCACCGGGACCGGATGGTCACCAGGACATCCGCGGGGGAGGGGGCGCAGAGCATCCAGACGGTCCGCGGGGTGGGTTCTTCGATGGCCTTCAGCAGCACGTTCGTGGTGCGTTCGGCCATGCGGTCGGCATCCTCCACCACGATGATCCGCCACCGCCCAGACGAGGGCCTGTTGCCGGCCGTGGAAACGAGGTCCCGGGCCTCCTCGATGGTGATGGTCACCTTTTCGGTGCGGACGAAGGCGACGTCGGCGTGGGTTTCGCCGAGGATGGTCCTGCAGGCGTGGCACTCGCCGCAGCCACGCAGGGAGACGTCGTCCTGGTCACAGTTCAGCGCCGCGGCAAAGGCCTTGGCAGCGTTTGAGCGTCCCGAGCCGGGAGGGCCGGTGAACAGCCACGCGTGCGTCAGTCCTTCGCCCGTGGCTGCCTGCTGCAGCTGGGCGACGACGGCGGACTGGCCCTGAAGGTCATCCCAAACTGTCATCGCGGGGCCCTGCCGGGAGCGGCCAGAAGCCGGTTCACACGGTCAAGGATGGAGGCGGCAAGCTCATCCACGGACAACTGCGCCTCAAGCACCAGGTAACTGTCCGGCCGCGCTGCGGCGAGGTCCAGGAATGCCTGGCGGATCCGGGCGTGGAATTCGTCGGCTTCCGATTCCAGCCGGTCCTCCTGGGCGTCCCCGGCCGTGCGGCGGCTCCGGCCGTCGGCCGGATGGACATCCAGCAGGACGGTAAGGTCCGGCTGCAGCCCCGACGTGGCCCACTCGTTGATGCTCCGGACGGCGTCTGTGCCAAGATCCCGGCCGGCCCCCTGATAAGCCACGGAGGAATCGATGTAGCGGTCAGTGAGGACCACTTCGCCGCGCTCCAGGGCAGGCCGGATGACCTGGCTGGCGTGCGCGGCACGGGAGGCCGCGAAGATCAGCGCCTCCGTAAGCGCGTCGATGTGGCCGTGGCCGTGATCCAGGACCAGAGAGCGCAGTTTTTCGCCAATCGGCGTGCCGCCAGGTTCCCTGGTCCGCAGCACGGTCAGGCCGCGTGATTCAAGCGTCCCGGCCAGCCGGGCGGCCTGCGTGGACTTGCCGGCGCCGTCACCGCCTTCGAAGGCGATGAAAAGTCCGGGATTCTGATTATTCACTGGTCCAGCCTACCGACAATCACTGACAGGAAGCCGCGCCAGTAGCCGCTTTTCCGCCCAGCAGGTGCCCAACGTACGCTTTGTTCATGAGCCTTTCCCAACAGCACGCCGCGTCCCTTTCGGCCGAGACCGTAGTCGTGGCCGCCGGCCGTCCTGCCCGCGAACACGACGAGCCTGTCAACCCGCCCATCGTGCTGTCCTCCACATATTTCGGCACCGGTGCGCTGGATGACGGCGACCGCGGCTACGGCCGCTACGCCAACCCCACCTGGGATCCGTTCGAAGAAGCCCTGGGACAGCTTGAAGGCGCCACGCTGCCGGGCCTCCTCTATGCTTCGGGACTGGCTGCCGTCAGCTCCGCGCTGTCCCTCATTCCCGCGGGCGGTGTGCTGGTCATGCCGTCCCACAGCTATTCGGGCTCACTGCTCATGGCGGCCGAGCTGGCAGAAAAGGGCTTCATCGAGCTCCGCACGGTTGACATCGCGGATACGGATGCTGTCATCGAGCTGCTCGCCCCGGCGGGAGGAAAGCCCGCGGACATGCTCTGGCTCGAGAGCCCGACGAACCCCATGCTCGGCATCGCGGACATCCGGGCACTGACCCAGGCGGCGCACGACGCCGGAGCAATCGTTGTCACGGACAACACCTTCTCCACGCCGCTGGTGCAGCAGCCACTCAGCCTGGGGTCCGACGTCGTCCTTCACTCGGTGACCAAATACCTGGCGGGACATTCCGACGTGGTGCTGGGCGCCCTCGTCACCTCGAACGCGGAACTGCGGGAAACCCTGCTCCATCACCGCATCATCCACGGCGGAATAGCGGGCCCCTTCGAGGCATGGTTGGCGCTGCGCGGGCTGCGGACGCTTGCGTTGCGGATCGAGCGCTCGCAGGCTTCGGCCGCGGTGCTCGCCGAAAGGCTCAGCACCCACCCGCAGATCGAAAGCGTCCGGTACCCCGGCCTGGCGTCGGATCCGGGACATGACCGGGCCAAGTCCCAGATGTCCGGCTTCGGGTCCGTCCTCTGCGTCCAGGTTGCGCCCGCCGGAGACCTCAACGGCGCCGATGCCGCAGACAAGCTGGTCCGCTCGCTCCAGCTCTGGCTGCCGGCCACCTCGCTCGGCGGCGTGGAATCACTGATTGAACGACGACGGCGGCACGCGGCCGAGCCGGTCAGCGTTCCGGAGAATCTGGTCAGGTTGAGCGTCGGCATCGAAAACGTCGAGGACCTTTGGTCCGATTTGCAGCAGGCATTGGACGCTTTGGACAGTTAGGCTGGTCGGGTGGACGGAACAGTACTGATCAATGTCGTTGAGAGCACGGTCTACTACATCCTGGGACTGGTGGCGCTGGTGCTTGAGGTGTGGGCCTTCTTCGACTGTGTCCGCCACAAGGCCAACGCTTTTGAGGCTGTGGGCAAAAGGACCAAGGCCTTCTGGCTGGCATTGACCGGCGGCGGCGTGGCCGTCGGCGCGCTGTCGGTGCTGGCCGGCGGAGGAGGCGGACTCATCGGGCCGCTCGGCCTCTTCGGCCTGGCCGCGGTGGTGGCTGCATCCGTCTACCTGGCGGACGTCCGCCCGGCGGTGAAGGACGCCGGCCGGGGCGGCAGCCGCAACATGGGCCCGTACGGCCCCTGGTAACCGGAGTCCGCTCGCTGGTGGGGCGCCCGTCGAAATCCGGATCAGTCCGCTGATCCCAGCGGCGCCACTGCTTCCCAGCTGACGGTAAGTTCCCCCAGCCGCCAGCGTGACGGTCCGTCCTTGACCGGCCACCCGCCGTCGAGCAGTGCCTTGCACATGGCCGTCCACCGCTGCCGGTTCCCGAACGACGCAAGGGGCGCCGACTCCAGCCACGCTTTGTCCATGGCCTGCAGCAGCCCGTGGATGCGCTCACCCGGAACGTTCCGGTGGATGAGCGCCTTGGGCAGGCGTTCGGCTACCTCCGAGGGCAGGTCGAAACTGCCGAAGCGCACGGACATGCTCAGCGTAAGCGGGCGTTCGGAATCCAGCGCAATCCAGGTGACGCGGCGGCCGATCTCGTCGCACGTTCCGTCAATGAACAGCCCGTCCGGCGCGAGCCTGTCCTGCACCAGACGCCAGATACCTGGAACGTCGGCCTCCTCGTATTGCCGGAGCACGTTGAACGCCCGCACCAGGACAGGCTTTCCCGGCACCGGGAGTTCGAACCCGCCCACGACGAAGCTGAGGCCGGGACGCTCGAGCGATTTGGCCGCCCGCACCCGCTCAGGCTCGATTTCGATGCCGCAAACCCGTACATCGGGCCGGACGGCGGCGAGCCTTTCGAAAAGCTCGACGGCGGTGGCGGGGGACGCGCCGTACCCCAGGTCGACCACCAGTGGGTCGTCCGCTGACCGGAGCCGCCAGGCCTGCGGCCCGGCCAGCCAGCGGTCCAGCCTGCGCATCCGGTTGGGATTGGTGGTGCCCCGCGTTACGTTGCCCACCGGCMGGCCGCGGTGTCCGCGGTTGCCAGGGTTTGTCGCCACCCGCTCTGCTTTCTGCACCACCGCCCCAGACTATCCAACGGCGCAGCACGGAATGTAACGCTCGGCGTCGGCGGCCTCTGCTCGGCTAGGATGAAAATCATGACTTACAAGCTGATTCTGCTGCGCCACGGCCACAGCGACTGGAACGCCAAGAACCTGTTCACCGGCTGGGTGGATGTTGACCTCAACGACCAGGGACGTCAGGAGGCACTCCGCGGGGGAGAGCTCCTGGTTGAGCACGACGTGCTCCCGGACATCCTGTACACGTCGCTCCTGAAGCGGGCCATCAACACCGCCAACATCGCCCTGGACAAGGCCGACCGCGGCTGGATTCCTGTCAAGCGCGACTGGCGACTCAACGAGCGTCACTACGGTGCCCTGCAGGGCAAGGACAAGGCCCAGACTCTCGCCGAATTCGGCGAAGAGCAGTTCATGCTTTGGCGCCGCTCTTACGACACCCCGCCGCCGGTCCTGGACGATAGCTCTGAATTCTCCCAGGTGGGCGACCCCCGCTACGCCGACCTCGGTGACACCATTCCGCGCACGGAGTGCCTGAAGGACGTTCTGATCCGTCTCATGCCGTACTGGGAATCGGACATCAAGGAAGACCTCAAGACCGGAAAGACCGTCTTGGTCACCGCCCACGGAAACTCCCTGCGTGCGCTGGTCAAGCATCTTGACGGCATCAGCGACGAAGCGATCGCCGGCCTGAACATCCCCACCGGCATCCCCCTCGTCTACGACCTGGACGAGGACTTCCAGCCCATCAAGACGGGCGGAACCTACCTCGACCCCGAGGCTGCCGCCGAAGCCATCCAGGCTGTGGCCAACCAGGGCAAAAAGTAAAGTAAAGCGGACGACGGCGGCTGGTCACCTCAGGTGACCAGCCGCCGTCGTTTGCTGTTAGGCCGGGAACCTCAGCCGTGCTCGATGCTGCTGTTCGGGTGCCAGGCGCCGGTCACGAGATACGTGACTTTCTGGGCCACGGACACGCCGTGGTCGGCAAATCGCTCGAAGTAGCGGCTGGCCAGGGCCACGTCCACGGTGGTGGCAGGGGATTCCTGCCAGTCGCTGCGGGCGATCGCCTTGAATACGCTCAGGTGCAGGTCGTTCACCGCAGTGTTGGCTTTGAGGATGTCGCGGGCAACTTCAAGATCCCGGGTCTCCAGCAGCTCGGTGAGCTTGGTGGCGATCTGGATGTCCTGTTCAGCGAAGCTCTTGAAGGTCTCCGTGAGCGACGCCGGAATCACCGTGGAGGGGAAGCGGAGACGCGCCAGCTGGGCAATGTGGCGGGCGAGGTCACCCATGCGTTCCAGGGAGGCGCTCATCCGCAGCGATCCGACGATCATGCGCAGGTCGCTGGCGACGGGACCCTGAAGGGCAAGGATGTCAATGGCGCGCTCGTCGAGGCTGTTCTGCAGGAAGTCGATCCGGGCATCCGCAGCGATGACGTCCTGGGCAAGGTCGACGTCGGCGACCTCAAATGACGTCGTTGCCTTGACGATCGCCTCGCTGACCAGCTTTGAAATCTCGATGAGGTCTTCGCCCACCTGGGCGAGCTCTTCCTGAAAAACCTTACGCACGTAGGCGTCCTTTCCTTAGAGATTCCGCCCCGCCGCCGCAGCGGCGGTCAGAATCTCGTGTCACCGTTCCGGCAGTCCAACTCGCCACTCTTCCAGCGCCGGGTGAACTGTTACGCACCTCTAGATGAACGTTAGCTGAATCCGGCCCGTTCTGGTCGTGAAGCGGCTGTTGGCGCTTTTTGAAAGCATAAGCTGGAGCCGTGGATCCAATGCTCATCGGTGTCATCGCCGGCCTGCTCGGCCTGTCGTTCGGCGTCTTTGGCGTGCTCGCGTTCAGGGTCAGTGAGCAGCAAAGGAAACTCGTGGACGTCGAATACGACGAGCCCGCACTGCCGCCGGGATCCGCCGAGGTGCTCGCCGTCGTCGGCAAGGCCTTCGTGGTGGTGGACGCCATCGATGGCGTGGTCCGGGCAAGTCCCGCCGCCTACGCGTACGGTCTGGTGCGCGGCCATACCGTGGTGCACCGCGAGCTCCTTGACATGACGGCGAATGTCCGCCGGGACGGTGTCATTCTGGAGAAGCGCCTCGAGCTGCCGCGCGGGCCTCTGGGGCAGGGGACCATCATCGTGCAGGTCCGGGCAGCCATGCTTGGGGAGGAATATATCCTCCTGCTGGCCGACGACCGGACCGAGATCACCCGCACCGAGGAGATCCGCAACGACTTCGTGGCCAACGTGTCCCATGAACTGAAAACGCCCGTGGGCGCCATTTCCCTCCTCGCGGAGGCGCTTGAATCGTCCGCGGACGACGAAGAAGCCGTTCGGCGGTTCGCCACGCGCATGCACAAGGAGTCAGCACGGCTCGCCGCCCTGGTGCAGGACATCATCGAATTGTCACGCCTGCAGGGCGCGGACGTGGCGCAGCAGGGCCACGCCGTGGACATCAATGACGTGATCTCCGAGTCCGTGGACCGTTCACAGCTGCCGGCCGAGAGCAAGAACATCCAGATCGTCATCGGCGGCCGCGTTGATGCAAAGGTCTACGGCGACCAGGACCTTCTCGTCACAGCCCTGCGCAACCTTATCGACAACGCCATCCGCTATTCACCGGAGAACACCCGCGTGGGGATCGGAGTGCGTGCGAAGGAAGGCCTGATTGCGATCTCCGTGACCGACCAGGGCGAAGGCCTGTCGGCCGAAGACCAGGAACGAATTTTTGAACGTTTCTATCGTGTGGATGCAGCACGTTCGCGGCACACCGGCGGCACCGGACTGGGCCTGAGCATCGTCAAGCATGTCATTTCCAACCATGGCGGAGAGGTCACCGTGTGGTCGCAGCCGGGGCAGGGGTCCACGTTCACCCTCCGCCTGCCTGAAATGGAAGGGCAATCGCCGAATGACAAAGAACCGAACGACGCCGCCGGCGTCCATAAACGAGGAGCTACCGCTTGAGCAGGATTCTTATAGTTGAGGACGAGGAGTCGTTCAGCGACCCCCTGTCCTATCTGCTGGGCAAGGAAGGGTTCGAGGTGGAGGTCGTCGACAACGGGCTGGACGCGATTACCGAATTTGACCGCAACGGGGCCGACCTCGTGCTGCTGGACCTGCAGCTGCCGGGCCTGTCAGGTACGGAAGTGTGCCGCCAGCTGCGCCAGCGATCCAGCGTGCCGGTGATTATGCTGACCGCCAAGGACTCAGAAATAGATAAAGTCGTGGGTCTTGAACTTGGTGCCGACGACTACGTCACCAAGCCGTACTCGTCACGCGAGCTGGTGGCCCGGGTCCGGGCCGTGCTCCGGCGCCAGGGGGAGCCGGAGGAACTTGTTTCCTCCACAGTGCAGGCGGGCCCGGTACGGATGGACATCGAACGCCACGTTGTCAGCGTCGGTGGCGAGCAGGTTTCACTCCCGCTGAAGGAATTTGAGCTCCTCGAGATGCTGCTGCGGAATTCAGGCAGGGTGCTGACCCGCGGCCAGCTGATTGACCGGGTCTGGGGTTCCGATTACGTGGGTGACACGAAGACCCTTGACGTCCACGTCAAACGACTGCGCAGCAAGATCGAACCCGACCCGTCCCTCCCGAGGTACCTGGTGACCGTCCGCGGACTGGGTTACAAGTTCGAACCCTAGAGCCGGCTCCAGCCGTGGCCAGCAGGTGTGACATGCAAAGTCTGACCTGGCAAAGAAGGAGGGGCTCCCGGGTGGGAGCCCCTCCTTCTTCAATACGTCAGGTGTGCGGTGGTCCGCTGACCGGCGAGGCGTCAGTGGCTTTCGCTGGGCGTCGGCGTGCTGCTTTCGCTCGGGGTTGCGGACTCACTCGGAGTTGCCGAGTCGCTCGGCGATGCCGTCCCGCTGGGGCTAGCGCCAGGAACGTACTGTGCGTACTCCTTGAGCGTGCCGTCAACGACGGGGATCTTGACGGTCTTGTTGACGTTGGTTCCGTCTTCGGTGGCCTTGACGTCCACGACGGCGCCGGGCTTGGCGCCGGCGGTGCTCAGGATGGCCTCGTCCGCGGAATTGTTGAGCAGCGTGTAGGAGTTCTTCTTCACCGACACCTCAGTCTGCGAGCCCTCGGCTCCGTTGAGGGTGAGCTTGACGTCCTTGGAAGAGGAGTTGTAGACAGCGCCGATCAGACGGCCGGGCTGATTTTCGCCGGAAGCAACGATCAGCATGTTCCGCAGCTGCAGCGGGCCAACGTCGGAGCGGGTTCCGTCGGAGGCGGCGTACTGCTCGGAGGTCTGCTGGGCGTTGATGTAGCTGCAGCCCGTCAGTGCCAGCAGTCCGACGCTCAGGGCGGCAGCCGCCATTGCCAACTTGCCGTGCTGGCCCCGGTTCATCGCAGTGAAACGCACGTCACGCACTCCTAGAAAGTCTTGAAACAGTTTTCAGCCATAGCCTATCGGCAAACGGGGCCAAACAAGGATTCGGCCAGTACACATAAGCGCCCGCTTCGGAACCTCCTGCGGAGCGAACCAGGCTCGCTGGCTACCCGTGCGTAACGCTTGTCGGCGGGTGGCGGATGCACTATTATCCGCTTTCGTCAAGGGGTCTGAGCGGCTGATTCGGGCCATTTTCCGCGGATTCTCGCGGTTCCGGACCCCGATCCGTGCCAGTCATATGCCTTAATCGTGATAAACTGGTCTGCGGGAAAGGGGAAAGTCCACATGGTTTTTGAGGTCGGCGAGACAGTAGTTTACCCTCACCACGGTGCAGCAAAAATTGAAGAAATCAAGATGCGCACTGTCAAGGGCGAAGAGAAGATGTATCTCAAGCTCAAGGTGGCTCAGGGTGATCTGACCATTGAAGTTCCAGCAGAGAACGTTGACCTCGTTGGGGTACGCGACGTAGTGGGCAAGGAAGGTTTGGAGCACGTATTCGATGTGCTCCGGGCCGAGTTCACTGAAGAGCCCACCAACTGGTCGCGTCGTTACAAGGCAAATCTGGAGAAGCTTGCTTCCGGTGACGTTATCAAGGTTGCAGAGGTCGTCCGCGACCTGTGGCGCCGGGATCACGATCGGGGCCTTTCCGCAGGCGAGAAGCGAATGCTGGCCAAGGCACGGCAGATTCTGATTTCAGAGTTGGCTTTGGCTGAAAAGACCGACGAAGAGAAGGCTGCAAGCGTTCTCGACGAGGTTCTGGCTTCCTGAGAATTGAACCCCGGTGGCAGAAATGCCGCCGGGGTTTCTTTTTGCCCAAAAACACCAACTGCGCGTAATGGGCTGGGGCGGCCGGCCGGGACGTAGGCTAGACCGCATGAGCGATGCACCCACGCGCCCCGTCACCGCCGTCATCCTGGTCGCCGCAGGATCCGGGCAGCGGCTTGGCTACGGCATGCCGAAGGCCGCCGTGCCGCTCGGCGGCGACCCCATCCTCCTGCACGCCCTCCGCGGGATCGTCGCCGCCGGCGTAGCAGGCCAGGTCTGCGTGGCGCTGCCCCCGGGAGATGACGGGCTGCGGCAGATGCTGGACGACTTCCGGCTGGAGCTGGCGGATGGCGGCCCGCTCCTGACGACGGTCGACGGCGGGGCCACCAGGGCGGATTCCGTCCGGTCGGCGCTGGCCGCCCTGGAGGACGGGACCGAGGCGGTGCTCGTCCACGACGCGGCCCGTGCGCTGGCCCCCGAGTCGGTATTCCATCGGGTGGCTCAGGCGCTGGCCGCCGGAGCCTTGGCTGTCATCCCGGTCATCCCGGTGGTGGACACCGTCAAGACCGTTGCGGCCACCACCGGCGAAGACTCGGACATTGCCCCCGAGCTCGTGACGGGAACTGCCCCCCGGGACGAACTGCGGGCGGTCCAGACCCCGCAGGGTTTCAGCTTTGCAACCTTGAAAGCGGCCCATGAGGCCGCCCTGCAGTTTGACGAAAGCCGCGCGGCCGCGGTGACTGACGACGCCATGCTGGTGGAGCTTCTCGGCGTGCCGGTCCACGCCGTGCGCGGAGCCAGCCAGTCCCTGAAAATCACCACCCCTTTGGATCTCATCATTGCTGAAGGCCTCCTGGAGGGTCCCCTGGGTGCCCGCTGGGTGGAGGGCTGAAGAGCGTGAGCGTAGAAGAGCCGACTGAGGCAGCGAGGATGATCCTGCCCCGCACCGGCATCGGCATTGACGTGCATGCCTTCGCCCCGGAAAGTGAACCGCGGGCGCTGTGGCTGGGCGGGTTGTTGTGGGAGGGAGAGCAGGGGCTGGCCGGCCATTCCGACGGCGATGCGGTGGCCCATGCCGCCGCCGACGCCCTGTTCTCCGCGAGCGGGATCGGCGATCTTGGTACGCATTTCGGCACGGACCGGCCGGAGTTGGCAGGCGCCTCCGGCGTCACCCTGTTGGCTGAAGCGGCCAGGATCGTCCGGGCTGCGGGCTTTGAGATCGGCAATGTCGCCGTCCAGTTCGTGGGGAACAGGCCCAAGTTCGGTCCCCGCCGCGAAGAGTCGCAGCGCATCCTGACTGAGGCCGCTGGTGCTCCGGTGAGCGTCACGGCCACCACCAGCGACGGGCTCGGCTTCACAGGCCGCGGGGAAGGTATCTCCGCCGTCGCCACTGCACTCGTTTACCCGGCTCTCTAGCTGTCACTCCACACGGCCGCATCGCCTAGGCTGGAATACAGCACCGGCCGCACCCAGTGAGCCGAGAACAGCCCGCACCGCCACATCAGGAGACCCGCCGTGAAAAAGCTGCTTCCCGCCGTCGTGATTGCCTGCCTGCTCCTTGCGGGCTGTGCCGGAACGCCCCGGATGAGCGTCGGCGAGAGCTGCACCTTCCTCCAGGGCGACACGTTCAAGCCGACCGGAAACCAGCAGCAGCAGGCGGACCAGATCGCCAAGCACTACCAGGAGGTTGCCGACAAGGTGGCCCAGGAACTCGCCGATCCGATCCAGAAGATGGCCGACGTCATGAAGCAGGTGGCCGGTACGTCGCTGGGGGACAAGAGCGCAGAGCAGCTGGACGAGCTCAAAAAGCAGAACAACAGGATCGGCGAGGTCTGCAAGTAAGCGCCACCAATGGCATCGGCTAATCTGGAGCGGTGACCCTGCGCTTTTACGACACTGCATCCGCCGAAGTCCGGAACTTCGTTCCCCTGGTACCCGGCAAAGCGAGCCTGTACTACTGCGGTGCCACGGTGCAGGGAATGCCGCATGTGGGACATATTCGCTCTGCCATTGCGTTCGACCAGCTAACCCGCTGGCTGCAGTACCGCGGCCTGCGCGTCACCGTGGTCCGGAACGTCACGGACATCGACGACAAGATCCTGGCCAAGTCTGCGGCATCCTTTGAGCCCGACATCGAGCAGGAACCGGATACCGTCCGGGAAGAGGAATGGTGGGCACTGGCCTACCGGTATGAGCAGGAGTTCCTCAAGGCCTACGACACTCTTGGCGTCTCGCGCCCCACCTACGAACCGCGCGCCACCGGCCACATCCCGGAGATGCACGCGCTGATCCAGCAGCTGATCGACCGCGGCCACGCCTACCCCGCCCTGGACGGCTCGGGTGATGTCTACTTCGACGTGCGCTCCTGGAACAAGTACGGCTCGCTGACGCGCCAGAAGCTCGACGACATGCAGGGGGCAACTGACGCTGACCCTCGCGGCAAGAAGGACCCGCGCGACTTCGCGCTCTGGAAAGGCCACAAAGAAGGGGAGCCGACGACGGCGAGCTGGGTTTCGCCGTGGGGCGCCGGCCGCCCGGGCTGGCACCTTGAATGCTCTGCCATGGTCACCAAATACCTCGGCACGGAGTTCGACATCCACGGCGGCGGCCTCGACCTGCGCTTCCCACACCACGAGAACGAGATGGCCCAGTCCCAGGCTGCAGGCCACGGCTTCGCGAACTTCTGGATGCACAACGGCATGGTCACGTACCAGGGCGAGAAGATGTCCAAATCCGTGGGCAACACCGTGAGCCCCGCCGAGATGCTTGACCTAGCTTCGCCGCGCGTCGTCCGTTATTACCTTGGGCAGGCGCAGTACCGCTCGGTGCTGGACTACCAGCCGACCTCACTGCAGGAGGCCACCGCCGCCGTCGAACGCATTGACGGCTTCATTGCGCGTGCGGTCCGGACGCTTTCAGCTGACGGCGCGCTGCTCTTCGGCAGCTACGGCACGGTGCCGGACGCGTTCGCCGCAGCCATGGACGACGACCTGAACGTCCCACAGGCCCTTGCGGTGCTGCACGATACGGTCCGGGCAGGAAACTCCGCCCTCGTCGCCGGCGATCTCGAGGCCGCACGGCGGGCGCTGGCCAGTGTCACCGACATGCTCCGGGTCTTGGGAATCAGTGACGCGGCGCAGCCAGCCGTCGACGATCAAGCCGCCGCAGCGCTCGGTGTGCTCGTGGAGGCGCAGCTGGCCGCCAGGGCCGACGCCCGGTCAAAGAAGGATTGGACGGCCTCGGACGCCATCCGCGACACCCTCACGGCCGCCGGCGTCGTGGTGGAAGACGGCGCCGACGGAGCCACCTGGAGCCTCCAGCGCGGTTGAGCCGGCCGTCCCCGCTCCGCCCGGGTCAACGATTTAACTTGAGTCAGTAGACTGGAGTTCAGACTTACTCAATACAACCAAGGGTGGAACTCATGGCCAACAACGGTCGCCCGGGCGCAATCCGCAAGCTCAAGAAGGGCCCCACCACCGGAACCGGTGGCCACGGCCGTAAGGCCCTCGAAGGCAAGGGGCCCACCCCCAAGGCCGAGGATCGTCCCTATCACAAGGCGTACAAGAGCAAGCAGCTCTCGGAGCGCTCCGAGGCCAAGCGGTCCGGCGGCGGCCGCAACGCCGGCGCACGCTCCGGCCCGAAGGGCCGTGCCACGGAAGAAGTGGTCACCGGCCGCAACTCCGTCGTCGAGGCCCTCCGCGCCGGTATTCCTGCGAAGGCCCTGCACGTGGCGATCCGGATCGAAATGGACGACCGTGTGAAGGAGTCCCTCAAGCTTGCGGCCGAACGCGGCATCCCGCTGCTGGAAACCGGCAAGCCCGAGCTGGACCGCATGACCGACGACGCCGTGCACCAGGGCCTCGTGCTGCAGATCCCGCCGTACGAGTACCAGGACGCCTACGACCTCGCCGAGCAGACAGTCGACCGGTGGAAGAAGGGGCATGTGTCCAACGCGCCCCTGTTCGTCGCGCTCGATGGCATCACTGATCCCCGCAACCTTGGCGCCATCATCCGCTCGGTCTCGGCCTTCAGCGGCCACGGCGTGATCGTCCCGGAACGCCGTTCCGTGGGTGTCACGGCCTCCGCCTGGAAGACTAGCGCCGGCGCTGCCGTCCGCGTGCCCGTCGCCCGCGCCTCCAACCTGAACAACGCGCTCAAGCAGTTCAAGAACATGGGCATCTTCGTCCTGGGGCTCGACGGCGATGGCGACGTCTCGCTGCCGGACCTCACCCTGGCCACCGAGCCGGTCTGCATCGTGGTGGGTTCCGAGGGCAAGGGCCTCAGCCGTCTCGTCCGGGAAAACTGCGACCAGATCGTCTCGATCCCCATTGACTCCGCCATGGAATCACTCAACGCCTCCATGGCCGTCGGTATCTCCCTCTACGAAGTCAGCCGCCAGCGCGCCGTCAAGTAAGTCCAGTTGCGGCCAGTCCGCCGTCAACGCAGTTTTGCCGTCTGGCCCCCAAGGGTCCACCGCAGCAGCCGCTTTGCCGTCGCTTAGCGGGATGCCCCTTCCCAAACTTCGGAAGCTCAGTTCGGGGCCCTCAGGGCATCCCTTCCTCCCGCCGCCTCATCCGGCCGCGGGCGGCCTTCTTCAGCTCTGGTCGGCGATGCGCTCCTTAGCAAAACGGCTGCTGCGGTTCGGCGGTTGTCTCACCAACAGCTACTGTCCAGAATCCCTCTCTCACCTTTCGCGCATAAATTGGAAACGCTGTCGCACTTCTCGTCGGAAAACGGGAAACGCTCTCGCACATGACGTGCGGGAGCTTTTCCTCTCTTGGAGAGAGAGCGTAAGACGACGGCCGCCGCAAAACCAGCGGTCGGCGATGAAGGGCCGAACACTAAGCGACGGCAAGGCGTCGGCGCCCGCGGAAGCGAACATCGGCAGTCGGCCGGCGGCAGCCCGCATAGAGACGGTCGGGCCGCCTAAGGCGTAGGCGTTTAGAACTCGCGGCGGTTGGCCAGGACCGGCAGCTTGGTTTGGGCTTCCTTGACGGCGGCGGGATCCAGGTCGGCGAACAGGAGGCCGGGGGCGGCGTCGAGCTCTTCCAGGACTTCGCCGAACGGCGAGACGACGGCGGAGTGCCCCACGCCTGTGGGCGCCGCGCCGCGCGGCTCAATCCCTTGCGTGGCCGGGTCGCCCTGGCCGCAGGCGAGCACGTAGGTGGTCGTATCCACAGCGCGGGCGCGGGCCAGGAGCTGCCACTGTTCCACCTTGCCTGGCCCTGAGCCCCAGGAGGCGCAGATGATGTTGGCAACTGCTCCGCGGTCGGCGTTGGCCGTAAAGAGGGCGGGGAAACGGATGTCGTAGCAGGTGGCCAGGCCGAAGGTGACGCCGCCGGCGTCGAAAGTCACGGGCCCTGTTCCCGCGTCCACGGTGTCAGATTCGAGGAAGCCGAAAGCGTCGAAGAGATGCACCTTGTCGTAGCTCGCTTCCACGCCCGGGCCAGTGACCAGCAGCGTGTTCCGGACCTTGAGGGGGCCTTCGCCGGATGATGCCCCCGGAGTGAACATGCCGGCCACGATCACGATGCCCATGTCGGCGGCAATGGCGCGGACCCGGGTGGCCCACGGACCGTTGAGGGGTTCGGCGATGTCAATTAGGGAATTCCCGAACGCCCGCATGGTGGCCTCCGGAAACACCACGAGCCCGGCTCCGCCGTCCTTGGCTCGGCGGGCATGCTCCTCGACCAGTGCGAGATTGGCTTCGACATCGCGGCCGGTGATGATCTGGGCCAGTGCAATCTTCACAAATACCTCCACTCGGTGCGTCTTCCAGTATGCAGCGGAGCCGCGATCGGGGCCGCCGCACGTCACATGCCGGAATACATCGGCTTTTTGAACGTGACAGTTAAGCTTTAATCGATGGTAATGCCCTTAGTAGACACAGCCTCGACCGTGGACGCCTCGCACGCGTTCCCCCTCGGCGTAAGTTCAGTGCGCCCGGGGTCCTCCGACGGCTCGAAAAGCGGGCGCGCCAACGTAGCGGTCTATGCTCCCGGCATCCTTACCCTGGAAATCGGATACCTCGCTCCCGGCGGCGACTGGCAGATCCAGACCCTGCCGAACGTCACCAATGGCGTTCATCACGGCATCCTCGAGGGATTCCCGATCGGCTCGCGCTACGGCTTCCGCGCCGCCCCCGATGGGGAGGTTCTACCGCTTTCAGTTCCCACCGTGAATTTTGACGACTACGACGGCGACCGGCAGCCGCTGCTGCTCGATCCCTACGGACGCGCTGTAGACCAGCGGGACGGTTTTCTGACGAGTGTCCGGATGTCCAGCGATTTCGACTGGGGCGCCGATGATCGCCTGCATACGCCGTGGCGCAACACCATAATCTACGAGGCACATGTCCGCGGGCAAAGCATGCTGCACCCGGACATTCCAGAGCCGCTGCGCGGCACTTACGCCGGCATGGCACACCCCGCGATGATTGAGCACCTGACAGGACTCGGAATTACCGCAGTGCAGCTGCTGCCGGTACATTTCCACCTCGACGAACCGCATCTTCAAAACCTGGGCCTGACCAATTACTGGGGCTACAACACGGCGGCCTTCTTTGCCCCGCACCCCGGGTACGCTACGCGGTCCGCGCAGGAGTCCGGCCCGCAGGCGGTCCAGGATGAGTTCAAGGGCATGGTCAAGCTCTTGCACGCCGCAGGTATCGAAGTGATCCTGGACGTGGTCTATAACCACACCGCCGAAGGCGGACACGACGGGCACACAGTTTCGTTCCGCGGCCTGGGGGAAAAGAAGTACTACCGCTCCGACGACAGCGGGAAATACATCGACACCACAGGCTGTGGGAATTCGCTCAACTTCGGCGAGCCCCGTGTGATCCAGCTCGTTCTGGACTCGCTCCGCTACTGGGTGGACGAATTCCACATCGACGGTTTCCGTTTCGACCTGGCCGTGACGCTCTGCCGGAATGCCGCCAACGATTTTGATCCGAACCACCCGTTCCTGGTGGCCGTCGCCGGCGATCCGGTGCTCTCCAGGGTCAAGCTGATCGCCGAACCCTGGGACGTCGGCTATGGGGGCTGGCAGACAGGCCGGTTCCCGGGTGGCTGGGTGGACTGGAACGACCACTACCGCGACGCCCTGCGCTCGTTCTGGCTTGCTGACCGCGCGGCGATCGACGCCGGTGGCCAGGGCGGATCCGTGGCCCGGCTGGCAGATGCCATGTCCGGTTCTGCGAGCCTGTTCCAGCCCTCAGGCCGTTCACGGCTCGCGTCGCTGAACTTCATCACGTCCCACGACGGTTTCACCCTGGCCGACTTGGTGTCCTATGACCGCAAGCACAACGAGGCCAACGGGGAGCAGAACCGCGACGGGCACGGCGACAACCGCAGCTACAACCACGGGTTTGAAGGCCGCACCGAGGATGAAACTATCCTTGCACGGAGGGCGCAGACCCGGCGGAATCTGATGGCTTCGCTCATGATCTCTCTCGGCGTCCCCATGATCACGGCGGGCGATGAACTGGGCCGCACGCAGCAAGGCAACAACAACGCCTATTGCCAGGACAACCCCCTCGCCTGGGTCGACTGGACCAGCACCCCGGAATCCCACGCCATGCTCCGGAGCACCAAGCGGGTCATTCGGCTCCGACGGGAATTCCTTGCAGGCCAGCCGCACGATTACCCGGTGCGGGACGCGCAGTCGTACCTGTACTGGTATGACCAGGATGGCGAGCCGATGACCATGGAGCGGTGGAATGATCCGCGGCACCGCGTGGTGCAGCTGCTGCTGGGCTCCGATGACGGGCAGGTGGCCGGGCTGGTTGTGGTCAACGGCGGCCGCGATGACGTCAGGGTCACCCTTCCCCAGGTCACCAATGACGACGGCGTCGGCAAAAGGATGTTCGAACTGCGCCTCACCACCTCCGATCTTCATGACCGCCGCCAAGGCTTCCGCGTGGCGTCGGGGGAGCGGGACCTCGTACAGGCCAACACGATCAACATCTACCGCACCTAGTATCAGCAGACAGGGAAAGCATAGATATGCGCCGTTTACTGGCTGCGGTGGTGCTGATTGCGCTGCTCGGATTGGCACTTGTCGTGTCCAACGGGCTGCAGCCACAGGCCGGCAGTCCCGCACAGGCACCGTCCGGAACCGTTGCACCGTCCCGCACCCCCGCCCCCGCGTCCTCTCGCGCACCCTCGGCTGCTGGCCAGACCACAGGCATCCCCAACCCCTCCGGCCTCGCCACGATCAGGGAGTCCCAGCTCCCCGCCGAAGGCCGCCGGATTCTCACGCTCATACGCCAGGGCGGTCCGTTCCCTTATGAGCGCGATGGAGTGACCTTCGGAAACCTTGAACGCATCCTGCCGCGCAAGTCGGGCGGCTACTACAGGGAGTACACCGTTCCCACTCCCGGGGAATCCGACCGGGGCGCCCGAAGGATCGTGGCAGGCAAGTCCGGCGAAAAGTACTACACCCCGGACCACTACGAGTCGTTCAAGTTCATAGCAGAGGGTAAGTAGCACCATGAAAATCTATTCCGTGGACACCTGGACAGTCGACGAGCTGCGTGACCAGCTTGCGGACGCCGGCCGCCGCAGCCTCCTGATCCCGGCAGCGGGCTCCAAGAAAGAGGTGCTGACCCGTTTCGGGGAAGCCCTGGATTTCCCGGAGCACTACGGAGTGAACCTGGACGCCCTCAACGACTCGCTGCACGACTTCGCCGACGCCATTTCCGACGACGGCCAGGAACCAGTGACGGTCATCTGGCAGGTGCCAGCGGCCTTCCGCAGCGACAGGTCCTTCGGAGTCATCTGCGAGGTCCTGCAGGACGCCGAAAGCTACGCCGGCAAGGACCTGTCAGTCATCGCCGTGTTCCTCTAGCAACCTCTGCCTACGCGTTCACGATCAGGCCCAGCTCGGCCTTGGACGCCAGTGCCTCGTGCTTGGGCAACACCCGCACTGTGTAGCCGAAGGATCCGGAGCGGTCGATCACGATTGAGCCTGTGAACAGGTACCGGCCGCTGCCGAGCTCATCCTTCGGCTCCAGTTCCACAAGGGTCACGTTGGCGAGTTCGTCGCTTTCCTCGGCCTGGCCGTACGCAACTTCCACAGACACGTCGTCGGGCGTCAGGTCGTGCAGCCCCACGTACGCGTTGACCTGCAGAGTATCGCCGATCTGCGGTTCCTCGGACACTCCCAGGGAGTCCACGTGTTCCACATGCAGCTGGGGCCAGGCCTCGCGGACCCTGGACGTCCAGGCTGCGAGTTCCCTGGCCTGGGCGAAGGAATCCGCAACGGCGTGCCGGCCCGAAATGGCAGCAGGCCTGTACAGGATGTTGACGTAGTCCTGCAGCATCCGTTCGGCGGACACCGCCGGTCCCAGGTGGGCGAGCGTGTGCTTGATCATGGACACCCAGTGGGTGGGGATCTTCTCCCGCCCTGAAGACGACGGCCCGGCAGCGCCGGCCGCCTCGGACACAGTACTGCCGTAGAAGCGCGGTGCCACCTGCGTCTCAAGCAGTTCGTACAGCGCCGCGGCCTCGATATCGTCGCGTTCCTCCGATGAGGCTCCGTTGTTGGCGGTCGGAATCGCCCAGCCGTTCTCGCCGTCGTACATCTCATCCCACCAGCCGTCGAGCACCGAAAGGTTGAGGGATCCGTTGATGGCGGCCTTCATGCCGGACGTGCCGCAGGCTTCCAGCGGGCGCAGCGGGTTGTTGAGCCAGACGTCGCAGCCCGGGAAGAGCGTGCGGGCCATGGCGATGTCGTAGTTCGGCAGGAAGACGATACGGTGCCGGACCTTCGGGTCATCCGTAAAGCGCACCAGGTCCTGGATCATCTTCTTGCCGGCATCGTCTGCGGGGTGCGACTTGCCGGCAATGACCAGCTGGATGGGGTGCTCCTTGTGCAGCAGCAGAGCCTTGAGCCGTTCCGGTTCGCGCAGCATCAGCGTCAGCCGCTTGTAGGTGGGCACGCGCCGGGCGAAGCCGATGGTCAGGACATCCGGGTCAAGCACCGAGTCCGTCCAGCCGAGTTCGGCGTCGGCGGCGCCTCGTTTCTTCCACGCCGCACGCAGCCGGCGCCGGACGTCCTCGACGAGCGAGACGCGCATTTCGCGCCGGAGCGCCCAGACTTCGGCGTCGCTGACGTTGTAGGCGAGGTCCCACCGGCCCATTACTTCAGCTTCCACGCCGAATCTTTCACGGGCGAGCTTGGAAATCCTCGAGTCGACCCACGTGGGTACGTGCACGCCGTTGGTCACGGACGTGATGGGCACCTCGGAATGGTCGAATCCCGGCCAGAGCGCCGCGAACATGCCGCGGGATACTTCACCGTGTAGTTTGGCCACGCCGTTGGCCCGCTGCGCGAGGCGGAGCCCCATGACGGCCATGTTGAACACGAAGGGGTTGCCGTCGGCGAAGTCTTCGCGTCCCAGATCCAGGATCCGGGACGTGGGGACGTCCGGGGCAAGGCCCGCCTCGAAGAAATGCTGGATCTGCGCGACTTCGAAGCGGTCGATGCCGGCCGGAACAGGGGTGTGCGTGGTGAACACAGTCGATGCGCGCCCCGCGGCAAGGGCCTCATTGAACGTGAGTGACTGCTCCCCGGCCATCAGTTCCTGGATCCGTTCGATCCCGAGGAAACCGGCGTGGCCTTCGTTGGTGTGGAACACCTCCGGCGCTGTGGTGCCCGTGAGCCGCTGGTAGACGCGCAGCGCCTTCACCCCGCCCATGCCCAGCAGCAGTTCCTGCTGCAGACGGTGGTCGCCTCCGCCGCCGTACAGGCGGTCTGTGATGCCGCGGGCGGCGTCGTCGTTGCCGGGAACGTTGGAGTCCAACAGCAGGAGGGGGACACGTCCGACGTCGGCACGCCAGATGTGCGCCAAAAGGCGCCGCCCGCTGGGCAGCGGCAGCGCGATCTGGATGGGCTTGCCGTTTCCGTCCGCCGACGGCTCCCGGAGCAGCGTCAGGGGCAGGCCATCCGGATCAATCACCGGATAGGTTTCCTGCTGCCAGGCGTCGCGGGACAGGGACTGCTTGAAGTAGCCGGCCTGGTACAGCAAACCCACACCGATCAATGGAACGCCGAGGTCCGAGGCAGCCTTCAAGTGGTCGCCGGCGAGGATGCCGAGGCCGCCGGAGTACTGCGGGAGAACCTCCGTGATGCCGAATTCTGGTGAGAAGTACGCGATGGAGGCGGGGGCGTCGTCCCCCAGGCTCTGGTACCAGCGCGGCTCTTGAAGGTACCGGTCCAGGTCCTCGGCCGCGGAGTGCACACGCGCCACGACATCCTGGTCGGTCGCCAGCCGGTGCATTTCCTCCCGGCCGACAAGACCGAGGAAGTTGACCGGATCGTTGCCGCTTTCAGCCCAAACTTTGGGGTTGAGTCCCTCGAAGAGTTCCCTGGTGGGCCGGTGCCAGGACCAGCGCAGGTTGGTGGCCAAGCGGGCAAGCGGCCGGATCGGTTCAGGAAGAACGGTTCGGACGGTAAATCTGCGGATTGCCTTCACCTGCGTCACACTAACGGACAAGATGAACGGCCGGAACCGGATTGGATTACTTTCCGGTAAATGACGAATCAGTTCGCTAATTAAGATCGCAGGCTTAGCATTTCCCTCCTTTTCTCGCTAACGTCGAGCCTGTGACGACTAACACGCGAACCAGTGCCCCCTCCAAGCAAACGCCGAAAGTTTCGATCATGGATGGCCTTCGATTCGGCCGTTTCCCGATCACCAACGTTCAGCCGGTTGTGGAAGGGGGGAAGTACCCCGCCAAGGCGCTCCCCGGCGAAGGGATCGTGGTCAGCGCACAGTCGTTCCGCGAAGGCCACGACATGTTGGGGGTCAGCGCCGTCCTCCTGGATCCCAAGGGCAAAGAGCGCCAGCGCGTGCGCCTTCAGCCGCCGGCCGGTGACCGTGGCAAGGGTACAGACCTTTGGGAGGGTATGCTGACTCCCACTTCCACCGGCAACTGGTCCTTCGTGATCGAAGCATGGCATGACCGCTATGGCACGTGGCACCACAACGCCGAGGTCAAGGTCGAGGCGGGCATCGACGTAGAGCTGATGCTCGATGAAGGCGCCGCCCTGTTGTCGCAGGCGGCAGAGGAGCCGTTCCGCAACTCCACCGACAGGCGGACGCTTCGTACCGCCGTCGTCGGTCTCTCCGACACCTCCAGGTCCGCCGAAGAGCGTCTGGCTGCCGGCTTCGGCGCGGACGTTGCCGAGATTGTGGGCCGCGAGCCGATCCGCGAGCTTGTT
Organism: Arthrobacter sp. P1_B11; assembly: GCF_056406715.1. Taxonomy (NCBI): domain Bacteria; kingdom Bacillati; phylum Actinomycetota; class Actinomycetes; order Micrococcales; family Micrococcaceae; genus Arthrobacter; species Arthrobacter sp. P1_B11. Next base: position 7,530 of record NZ_JBFTZQ010000026.1, on the reverse strand, counting down.
ACAGTCTCCGAACCGTTTCCCCTGCTGGTTGAGCGGGATCTCGCCGGCCGCGGATCCTGGTATGAGTTCTTCCCCCGTTCCGAGGGCGCCGTCCGCAACCACGAGACCGGCGCCTGGACGTCCGGCACCTTCAGGACTGCGGCCAACAGGCTGCCGGCCGTCGCGGACATGGGTTTCGACGTCATCTACATGCCCCCGATCCACCCCATTGGCATCCAGCACCGCAAAGGCCCCAACAACACGCTGATCGCGGGCCCGAACGACCCCGGATCCCCGTGGGCCATCGGGGCCAAAGAGGGCGGCCACGACGCCATCCACCCGGAACTCGGCACGTTCGAGGACTTCGACGCGTTCGTGGCCCGCGCCAACGAGCTGGGCCTCGAAGTCGCGCTGGATCTGGCCCTCCAGGCCGCGCCTGACCACCCGTGGGTCACGTCCAACCCGGAATGGTTCACCACCCGCGTGGATGGCAGCATCGCATACGCTGAAAATCCTCCGAAAAAGTACCAGGACATCTATCCCCTCAACTTCGACAACGATCCCGAGGGCCTGTCCAGGGAAATCCTGCGCATCGTCCAGCTCTGGGTCAGCCACGGGGTGAAGATCTTCCGCGTGGACAACCCGCACACCAAACCTGTCTGGTTCTGGGAGTGGCTCATCGGCAAGGTCAACAAGAAAAACCCGGAAGTCGTCTTCCTAGCGGAGGCCTTCACCCGGCCCGCCATGATGCACGCGCTCGGCAGGGCCGGCTTCCAGCAGTCCTACACGTACTTCACGTGGCGGAACACCAAGAAGGAACTGGAGGAGTACTTCCAGGAGGTCAGCCACGACTCGCCGGCGTACTTCCGGCCGAATTTCTTCGTCAATACTCCGGATATCCTCACCGAGTACCTCCAGTACGGTGGTCCCGCGGCGTTCAAGATCCGTGCTGCACTTGCGGCGACGGCCAGCCCGTTGTGGGGCGTGTACGCCGGCTTCGAACTGTACGAACATGTGGCCAGGCCCGGGGCGGAAGAGTACATCGACAACGAGAAGTTCGAGTACAAGGCCAGGGACTGGGAGGCCGCTGCCGCGTCGGGGCGGACGCTGGCCCCTTACCTGACCAGGCTCAACGAGATCCGCAAGACCCACCCGGCGCTGGGGGACCTGCAGAACCTGACTGTGCACCGCAGCACGGATGACGCCACAGTGGTCTATTCCAAGCACAAGACACTCCCGGATGGCACCAAGGACACCCTCATCGTGGTGGTCAACGTGGATCCGCACAGCACGCGGGAAAGCACGGTATCGCTTGATCTCGCCGCGCTGCAGCTCGACCCGGCAGACCTCACGCCGAACGGCGGCTTCAGGGTGGATGATTTGATCTCGGGCGAGACGTGGGAATGGGGCGAATACAACTACGTCAGACTCGATGCCCATGTAGAACCTGCACACATCCTGAACATCCGGAGGTAGCCTCAATTGAGTTTCAGCCCGCAGAACCCGAGTCACCACTTCACACCGAAGAGCACGTTCGAGCTCAATGCGCCGGGATTGCAACACGATCCTCTGTGGTACCGGAAGGCGGTGTTCTATGAAGTGCTTGTCCGGGGCTTCGCGGATGCGAACGGCGACGGTTCAGGCGACTTCCACGGACTGATCGAGAAACTCGACTACCTGCAGTGGCTGGGCGTTGACTGCCTTTGGCTTCCGCCTTTCTTCCAGTCGCCGCTCCGGGACGGCGGCTATGACATCTCCGACTACAACTCGGTGCTGGACGAGTTTGGAACCATCAGTGACTTCAAGCGGCTCGTGGCCGAGGCCCATGCCCGCGGCGTTCGGGTCATCATCGATCTCCCGCTGAACCACACCTCGGACCAACACCCGTGGTTCCAGGAGTCGCGGAAGGATCCGGACGGTCCTTTCGGCGACTTCTACGTGTGGAGCGACACCGACGAAAAGTACCAGGATGCCCGCATCATCTTCGTGGACACGGAGGAGTCCAACTGGACCTTCGACCCCATCCGGCGCCAGTTCTTCTGGCACCGTTTTTTCAGCCACCAGCCCGACCTCAATTTCGAGAACCCCAAGGTCATCGACGCTCTGTTCGACGTCGTGCGGTTCTGGCTGGACCAGGGAATCGACGGCTTCCGCGCCGACGCGATCCCCTACCTCTTCGAGGAGGAAGGCACCAACTGCGAGAACCTGCCTGCCACCCACGAGTTCCTCCGCAAGCTGCGGAAGATGGTGGATGAGAGCTATCCCGGCAGGGTGATCATCGCGGAGGCCAACCAGCCGCCCAACGAAGTGGTGGAGTATTTCGGCACCGAGGAGGAACCGGAGTGCCACATGGCTTTCCACTTCCCGATCATGCCTCGGCTGTACTACGCGCTGCGCGACCAAAAGGCAGCCCCGATCATCGAGACCATGCATGACACGCCGGAGATCCCCGAGGGTGCGCAATGGGGAACCTTCCTTCGAAACCACGATGAGCTGACGCTGGAAATGGTCACCGCCGACGAACGGGCGGCGATGCTTGGCTGGTATGCCCCGGATCCGCGCATGCGGGCCAACATCGGCATCCGGCGCCGGCTGGCGCCGCTGCTGGATAACTCCAGGGCGGAAATCGAACTCATCAACGCGATGCTGCTGTCCTTGCCGGGGAGCCCCTTTCTTTACTACGGTGACGAAATCGGCATGGGCGACAACATCTGGCTGGAAGACCGCGACGCCGTCCGCACACCCATGCAGTGGAACCCGGACCGGAACGCCGGGTTCTCCAACGCGGATCCCGGCAAGCTCTACCTTCCGGTGATCCAGTCGCTGGTCTACAACTACAACATGGCCAATGTTGAGGCCGAGGCCGCGCACTCAGGGTCGCTGCTTCGCTGGACACGGCAGATCCTGAGTGTCCGGCGCAACCACGCGGCGTTCGGGCTGGGCGGCTTCAAGCACGTGGAAGCCGACCACGAAGTGGTGCTGGCCTACGTGCGCGAATTGCCGGAAGGTAACTCCGCCGGCGAACCGCCCGAAACCATCCTGTGCGCCTTCAACCTCTCGCAGCACCCCGTGGCGACCACGCTGAGGCTTCCGCAGTTTGCGGGACGCGGGCTCCGGGACGTGTTCGGCGGCCAGCCCTTTCCCGGCGTCGGAGACGACGGGAACCTGACCCTTACCCTTGGCAGCCACGACTTCTTCTGGCTCCGGGTACGTTCGGCTGCGTCCAACCCGGCGTCACCTTTCACCCAGGCGATGCCCATCCTGTCCATTGAGGGGTGACATGAGCCAATCTACGCTGACACCAACGCTCGAAGAGCTGCTTCGCCAATGGCTGCCGCGCCAGCGGTGGTTCCCGGTGAAGTCCGCCGAATTCTCGCTTGCTCCCGTGGGCGGACTCATCCTCAACGAGTCGTCGGGTGAGGTGGGCCTTGAGGTCTTCCTCGCCGCCGTGGTCTCCGAAACTGCCGACGGCGGCCCCCGCACCGATGTGGTGCAGGTGCCGCTCAGCTACCGGCGCGAACCGCTGCCCGGGGCCGAGAGCGCGCTCATCGGCGAAAGTGACCACGCGGATTTGGGGCACCGTTGGGTCTACGACGCCGTCCATGATCCGGTGTTCATTGCCGAATGGCTGGAGCTTATGCGGACGGAGGGAACCGCGGCGGCCGGCACGGCCAGCGGGCACCTCTCCGGCGCCGGCCAGCCCCTTCCGCGTGCCACCGGCACGGTCCGGGTCCTGTCGGGCGAACAGTCCAACAGTTCGGTGATCGTCGACGACGGCGCCTCCGCGGCTATCGTGAAATTCTTCCGTGTGCTTTCGGCCGGCCGCAATCCGGAGGTGGAAGTGGGGGCAGCCCTGTCCGCCGCGAGGACCTCTGAAGTCCCGGCCACCCTCGGCTGGGTCACAGGCGAGTGGTTTCCGCAGCGGGCGCGGACATCGTCCGCAGGGTCCGGCCCGGAGACCGCTGCGGCAGGCACGGCCCAGGGCGAATTGGCGGTAGCCCACGAGTTCCTGGCCGGAGGCCGGGATGCCTGGCGGCTGGCGGTTGATGCGGCCAGCGCAGGAGCGGACTTCACCGAGCAGGCGCACTCGCTGGGCCATGCCACGGCCACCGTCCACCGTCGGCTCGCCGAGACGCTGGGGGTTTCCTCAGAAGCCGTCCCGGGCGGGGTCATAGCGCCTGGAGTAGCCCAGCGGGTGCGGCAGGCCTGGAGCGAGGCCGGCCCCGCCGTCGGGCCCCACGAAAGCGAGCTGGAAAGCCTCCTTAAGCAACTCGAGGGTGTCCCGGCGGGTGCGCTCCAGCGCATCCACGGTGACCTCCACCTTGGCCAGATCCTCCAAGTTCCGGGCCGTGAAGGCGACTCGGACCGGTGGGCCATTCTTGACTTCGAGGGTGAGCCGCTGCGGCCCATCTCTGAACGGAACTTCCCCGACGTCCCGCTAAGGGACGTGGTGGGCATGCTGCGCTCATTTGACTATGCCGCGGGAGCCGCGGAGCGCGAGGGGAGCGGTGCCCGGGTGCCCGAGTCGTGGGTGGACGACTGCGCCGAGGCCTTCCTGGCCGGCTACTTGGAAGTCACCCCCGGCACCATAGACCGGAACTCCCCGCTCTTTGTGGCATTGTGGCTGGACAAGGCGTTATACGAAGTCGTGTATGAATTGCGCAACAGGCCCGACTGGCTGGCTATTCCGGTGAATGCATCCAGGCGGCTCCTCAGCAAGAAAGGCCCCGGCGAACCGGCCGCGGCCGCAGCGGAAGGTAAGAAGATGACAGGCTCTGCACCTACAGATCGGCCCCAGGCCCCTCTCCATGTGGATGCGCATACGCTTTCGCGCGTGGCGGCCGGAGAGCACCACGCCCCACACTCTGTGCTTGGTGCCCATCTGGATGACTACGGCCACGTAACCATCCGCACCGTCAAGCACCTGGCCGAAGCCGTCACTGTGGTGACCGCGGCCGGTTCGATGCCGATGACCCACGAATCAGAGGGCGTGTGGGTTGCCGTGCTGGAGCCCCTGCAGGCCGGTCACGTGCCGGACTATCGGCTTGAGGTGACATACGAGGGTGCGGAACCTGTGACGGTGGACGAACCGTACCGCTACCTTCCGACGGTGGGCGAAGTGGATCTGCACCTGATCGGAGAGGGCCGCCACGAGACGCTCTGGACGGTGCTCGGCGCCCACGTCCAGCACTATAAGTCCTCGCTGGGGGACGTCGACGGCGTGTCCTTCGCCGTGTGGGCCCCCAACGCCGAGGCCGTGCGCGTGAAGGGTGACTTCAATGCCTGGGACGGGCGCGAAAACTCATTGCGCTCCCTTGGCTCCTCCGGCGTCTGGGAATTGTTCGTCCCGGGCGTTGTAGCAGGCGCGTGCTACAAATACGAGATCAAGACCAAGGCCGGCCACTGGGTTGAGAAGGCCGACCCCCTGGCATTCGGCACCGAGGTCCCGCCGCTGACCGCCTCGAGGGTGGTTGACTCCCACTACCGGTTCGAGGACGCGGACTGGATGAAGGCCCGGGCCGAGCGGGACCCGCACAACTCGCCCATGAGCGTCTACGAGGTCCACCTCGGATCGTGGCGCCTCGGCCTGAGCTACCGCGAACTGGCCAAGGAACTCGTTGACTATGTGCAGTGGCTTGGCTTCAGCCACGTTGAGTTCATGCCGGTGGCCGAACACCCCTTCGGCGGCTCCTGGGGCTATCAGGTCACCTCCTACTTTGCCCCGACGTCACGCTTCGGCCACCCTGACGAGTTCCGGTACCTGGTGGATGCGCTCCACCAGGCTGGCATCGGGGTCCTCCTTGACTGGGTCCCGGCGCACTTCCCCAAGGACAACTGGGCCCTGGCCCAGTTCGACGGTCAGCCGCTGTACGAACATGCCGATCCCAACCTGGGGGAACACCCGGACTGGGGAACCCTGATCTTCGACTTCGGCCGCACCGAGGTCCGCAACTTCCTCGTGGCCAACGCGCTCTACTGGCTCGATGAATTCCACATCGACGGACTGCGCGTGGACGCGGTCGCGTCCATGCTCTATCTGGATTACTCCCGTGAAGAGGGTCAGTGGCAGCCGAACAGGTTCGGCGGCCGCGAAAACCTGGAGGCTATCTCCTTCCTCCAGGAGACCAACGCCACGGTCTACAAGACGCATCCCGGCGCGGTCATGATCGCTGAAGAATCCACCGCATTCCCTGGCGTGACGGGTCCCACCAGCCACGGCGGGCTGGGCTTCGGGCTCAAGTGGAACATGGGCTGGATGCACGATTCGCTCAAGTACGCGTCGGAAGATCCAGTCAACCGGAAGTGGCACCACGGGACGGTCACGTTCTCGCTGGTCTATGCCTTCACTGAGAACTTCCTGCTCCCCATCAGCCATGACGAGGTTGTCCACGGCAAGGGCTCGATGCTCCGCAAGATGCCCGGCGACCGCTGGCAGCAACTGGCGAACCTGCGGGCCTTCCTCGGTTACCAGTGGGCGCACCCGGGCAAGCAACTGATCTTCATGGGGACCGAGTTCGGCCAGGAAGCCGAATGGTCCGAGCAGCACGGCCTGGACTGGTGGCTGGCCGACATTCCGGCCCACCGCGGGATTCAGCTCCTCACGAAGGATCTGAACGAGCTGTACAAGTCCACTCCTGCGTTGTATTCACGCGACAACGAGCCCGGCGGATTCCAGTGGATCAACGGGGCTGACGCGGACCGCAATGTGCTGACCTTTGTCCGTTGGGACACTGAGGGCAACCCGCTGGTCGTAGCGGTTAACTTCTCGGGTGGGCCGCACAAGGAGTACGCCCTTGGGGTGCCGTCCGCCGGTGCCTGGACTGAAGTACTCAACACCGATGCGCCGGCATACGGTGGTTCCGGCGTTCTCAACGCGGGGAACCTGACGGCGGAGGACGAAGGTCTCGATGGCCAGCCCGCCACCCTGACTGTGACGCTGCCGCCGCTGGGTGCTGCATACTTCAAGCCGGCAGGCACGGGCGCTCCGAAACTGCAGAGCCGGTCAGCTGCAGCAGAAGCGCCGGACACCACGGTGAGTTGAGGCCGTCTGGTTCAGCCGGCCGTAGGGTCAGCCGACCGTAAGTGTCGGCAGAACACCTTTTCAAGGCCGGCTGATGAGGCCCGGAATCCGCGTGATTCCGGGCCTCATCCGTCCCTTCTGCGCCTGGGTTGGCCTCTGGCAAAAGTAGTGGTAGAGTTTATTTCCGCGCCGCTCCCCGGAGTTGGTCGGTAAAGCGAGTAGGATGCCCCAGGGCGTCACGAAGCCGCGGACGCCGATTTGACCAGGGTGAAGCGAGCGGGTAAGCTTGAAAAGTTGCTCCGGAGCGATCTGCGACTGGTTGTTTGGTTGTGGTGGTGCCGGGTGTGTCTGTTGTTTGAGAACTCAATAGTGTGCCAAGTTTGTTGATACCGGTTTATTTTATATGAATTGGTTGAATTGACCAGGTTGCGCCGCCCCTGTGGTGTGGTCTGGTTTTTACAGCTGGTTTCAAATTTTGTGCAGCTTGGTTCCGCGTTTTCCCGTGGTTCCTGGTTGTGTCTGTTTTGTTT
>NZ_JBFTZQ010000025.1:0-66803 GCF_056406715.1 Arthrobacter sp. P1_B11 | reverse complement strand
GGTGAGAGAGCGTTTGGGTTTTTGGTGCGGTAGGTGAGAGAGCGTTTGGGTTTTTGGTGCGGTAGGTGAGAGAGCGTTTGGGTTTTTGGTGCGGTAGGTGAGAGAGCGTTTGGGTTTTTGGTGCGGTAGGTGAGAGAGCGTCGTGGCGGGGTCAGGGGTGGTCGCCGTATGCCGGGCCGTAGTGCACCACGATGGTCCGGCGGCGCGTGTCATCGTCGGCATAGGTGACTGTGCTCAGCGGCACGCCGTAGAGGTCGGATAGCGCCGAGTCCGTGAGCAGCTCCGAAGCCTGACCAGTCCGGGCGCCGCTGCGGCCCAGGAGGACCACGCGGTCTGCGAGCTGCAGGGCATGGTCGGGGTGGTGGGTGCTGAGCAGCAGGGCCATTCCGCCGGCCATCAGTTCGCGCAGGAGGGTCAGGACCCGGACCTGATTTTTCAGGTCAAGGCCCGTAGCGGGCTCGTCCAGCACCAGGACGGGGGAGCCGGATGCGATCGCCCGCGCGATGAGAATCAGCTGTTGCTCGCCGCCGCTTAGGGTGGGGAACAACCGGTCCCGCAGGTCGCCGGCGCCCACGCGTTCCATCGCCTCCGCGGCAGCTGCCCGGTCCGCAGACCCCGGTGTCCGGAAGACACTTACATGCCTCGCCCGTCCCATCAGAACCATGTCCAGCGCGCGGTAGGCGAAGGCGCTGCCGTGGGCCTGCGGCACGTATCCGGCGCTTTCGGTGCGGCGGACCGTTCCCTCTGCCGGTGCGAGCAGCCCGGCGGCACAGCGCACCAGGGTGGTCTTGCCGCTGCCGTTGGGTCCGAGCACTGCGGTGGCCGTGCCGGCCGGCACCCGGAAACTGACGTTCCGAAACAGCCACTCCTTCGCCGTGTAGCCGAAGCCCACCCGCTCCAGTTCAAGCACTGTCCCAGATCCTTTCCCGGTTCCGGCGCAGAAGCAGGAAGAAGGCGGGCGCGCCAATCAGGGCGGTGAGCACTCCCAGCGGAATCTCGCCGGCAGTCGCGGTCCGGGCAAGTGTGTCGACCAGGACGATGTAGGCCCCGCCCAGCAGGAAGGACACGGGCAGCAGTACCCTGTGGTCCGGTCCCACCCACATCCGGGCAAGGTGCGGAACCACCAGGCCCACCCAGCTCACTGCACCGCTGACAGCAACCGCCCCGGCCACGATCAGCGCTACCGCGACCAGCACAACCCAGCGCAGCGGACCGGGCTGTACCCCCAGGGCGGCGGCGTCGTCGTCGCCCAGTGAAAGCACGTTGATGCGCCAGCGCAATAGCAGGAGTATCGCGGCGCCACCCAGGACGGGGACCAGCGCCACCAGGACCTTCGTGAACGTGGCTGTGGCAACGCTGCCAAGCAGCCAGAAGACGATGGCCGGCAGGGTGGTGTTGGGGTCCGCGATGTAGGTGACCAAAGCGACCAGGGCGGAGAAGAACGACCCCGTGACCACCCCGCCGAGCACGATCATCAGCATCGGGGTTCCTGCCCGGCCCGAGGTGATCAGGAACAGCGTGGCGAGGGCAACCAGGCCAAAAACGAAGGAACCGGCGACCAGCAGGAACGTGCCCAGGCCGAGCAGCAAAGCCAGGGAACCGCCGAAGGACGCGCCGGCGGAAACCCCGATGATTTCCGGGCTGACCAGCGGATTGCGGAAGATGGCCTGCAGGGCCGCGCCCCCGATCGCCAGGCCGCCGCCCACCAGCAGGGCGAGCAGGATCCGCGGCATCCGCACGAGCAGAACGACATTCTGCTCCGTGCCGCTTGCCTCGGTGGGGAACGGAACGAGCTGGGCACCGAGGATCTGGACGACATGCCCCACCGGCACGCTGTACCGGCCGGCTGCCAGTGCCAGCAGTCCTGCGGCTGCCAGGAAAACGGCGGTAAGCGCGATGGGCCCGAAGATGGCAGGTTCGCGGCGCCGGTCGAGGGGACCCCGCCCCGATGCCTTCCGGTCAGCCCGCAGGCGGCGGCTGTTCAGGCCCCTGCGGTTCAGGCCCCTGCGGTTAAGGCGCGGAGTCCTCGCTTCATCCAGCATTGAACTGTTGGTAGTGGGCGGACCCGCCGTTTGCCTCAGTCCAGAGAATCTTATCCAGCTCCTTTGCCGTCAGCTCATGGTTGTAGAGGAACCGGAAGTATTCGGTGGCTTTGCCACGCAGCCCCGACTGCTGCCGAGGGAAGGCGATGTCGGCCAGCCAATGCCACATCAGCGGCGACTCCTGGCCGGGCGGGTCCCAGCGGTAGCCGCCGAGCGGCACCTTGTACACACGGCGGGTGCGCACCGCAGAAACGTCCTTCCACACGGGATCGGAGTAGATGTCCTGGGGCATGGCCGCATCGAAGTTGCCCAGCAGGATCACCTCGGGGTCCCAGCGCAGGACCTGCTCGACGTCGAGACCCACCATGCCGGACCCCGGCAGGGGATCGTTGCCGGTGGCTGGGTTGGTTGCCCCCACGAGCTTGATGTAGAAGTCGTTGTAGCTGTTGGCTGCAGCAACCTTCAGGCCGCCGGTGAAGCGGTTGAAGTAGAGAACGCTGGGGCCCTTGGTGCCGCGGCCGGCTGCCAGAGATTTGATCTCCGCCAGTTCCTGGTCGCTGCGGGCCTTGATTTCGGTGGCGCGTTCCGGTTTGCCGAGCATCGCGGCGAACAAGGTCACCCAGGCGTCCACGTCCTCCTGCCTGCCCGTGTTTTTCAGGCCGATCACCTGCAGGCCGGCCTTCTCCAGCGGTTCGATGAGTTGTTCATCCGACCACTGGATGACGACGTCGGGGTTCAGGGCGCGCACGCTCTCAACGTTCGCTGTGAAGTCCTGGGTGGCGATTTCATGCGGCAGGTCCAGGGTGCGGGGAAACATGGTGCCCATGATGCCGTCGCGCATCGCCACCCAAGACACATTGTGCATGGCGGCGAGATGGTCGGCGCTTCGGTCCACGGCCACGAGCAGCGATGCGGAGGGCATGGGGATGGTCACCACGCGGGTGACGGGCTGGGCGAACGTGAGGGTCTTGCCGCGCTGGTCGGTGACGCTGATGTTTTCCGCGCCGGCTTGGGTGCCGCTGCCGGAAGGGGACGACGGCGGTGCGGAGCCGGATGCGCCGCATCCCGCCAGAAGGGCTGCTGAACCTCCCGCCACAAACACCTGAAGGGCCGTGCGTCGGTTCAGATCGGCGACTCCCATGTCTGACCCCCTGAGCTCGGTTCTTCACAGCATCCGCTCGAACCGCATGGCTGTCAACGCTGCCCATCGCAGGCTTCCCATTCGCCGCTTGCCGGGTTGCGGGCTGTCCGGTACTTGCCTGCCACTTGTCGGTGACAGGGGCCGGTGTTACTTTCAGAGGACCCTTGCAGAAGGTGGCCAGCTGATGGTTATCGACGGTGCCCAATTGTTTGTCCGCTATGCCTACCCGCCGAATTCGCGCGGCAGCTGCGGGCCCCCGGACAGTGACGCACTCCTTCACTACGGCCAGTCTGGCGTGACCGACGAGGGCCTGCGCGAATTGGCCAAGGGCTTCGCGGGGGCGTGGCCTTACCTGGAATTGATCGCCGGCTCCCATGGCATACCGGACCCGCTGGACGCCCGCGTCGTCGAGGCGTATTGGGTGGGCAACAGCCTGCTGGACTCCGTGGGCATCACCAACATCGGCAACTCCATGGAAGACCGCTTCCGTGCACGCACGGGCAGGCAGTTCCCGCACCTTGTGGAAGGCGTTCTGGCCGGCGGAGTACCGCACCACAGTTTCCATGTCTTCGAGATCTACCCGTGGTTGGGTCTGCTCCGCGATGACCGCCGGTACGCCACAGCGTTGCACGTGCTGGACCGGTGCCGGATCCGGTGGGGTGAGGTGCTGGCTGTCACCGGCGACGACGCAGTAGTGCGTACCTGGCCGCTGTCATGGGATGGAACGACGCTGGATGTGGGCGGCCCGGAGGTGGAGTCGGCCAAGTATGCCGTAAACGGCACCGGCTTCGTGGCGGGCCTCGCGGCAGGGGACGTGGTGTCACTCCACTGGGATTGGGTGTGCGACCGCCTCAGCCCGCATCAGCTGCAGCAGTTGAAGTACTTCACAGCCCGCCACCTCAAGATTGCGAACAGCGGCGTGGAGCACCGTGGCGCAGCAATAGCGCTGGAGCGGTAGAACTGCCTCAGCGTTGCGGATAGCACTGCGCCCGGCGTACAGCGCCCTGCGGCGGCAACCGGACGTAGGCATGGTCCGGACGTAGACATGGTCCTGGCGGCAGATGCCGAAAGCTATGGTGAGTGCGGCGCCGCGCCGTCCGTATCTTCTGGAGGCTTCACGCCGGTGGAACCGCGCGGAGACGACGTGCCGGTGGGACGCTCAGCCGGAGATTCGTCGGTGCCCGTGTGTTCGCGCCCGGCCTCCGTGCCCTCCTGTTTGAGCACGTCCTCACCCCGACGGGTGGTGCTCTCGCCGACACCTCGCGGTGGGGGAGCCGCGTCCTCGGGGGTTTCATCAGAGCCGGGGTGTGCCGGCTCCCTTAGCGGCGGTTCGCTGCCGAACGCGCGCGCCGTGCCCGGGGCTGTCCCTTCGGCCGGCTCGGTCGGAGTGGGTTCATCCGTGGGTGACATCTTGCTCTCCTCGCTGTATTTGTGTTCGTCAGCCGCCTCCGGCTGCCCTGACCGGTTTCTAGGGGGTATCACCTTCGGGTTCTCTGGGGCGACCCATCAGTTCCAGGCCGGTCATTGCCCGTTCGGCGCCTGCGTCGTCGACCCGCTCCAGGGCGAAACCCATGTGGATGAGAACCCAGCTGCCCGGCGCCAGCGGGCCGTCGTCGAGAAGTCCGATATTGATTTTCCGCCGCACACCGGCCACATCAACGAGGGCGAGCTGACCGCCGTAGCCCTCCACGAGCTCAATGACCTGGCCTGGTATTCCGAGACACATGACCGCTACCGCCTTAGGTTCTGATGGAAGAGTGCCGGACACTGTGCCGGGCAACGAGCGAGCCGACGGCTTCCACTGCCCGCGGAACGGCGGCCGCAACCGTGGCGGAGAGGCCGAGGCCTTCTGTCACGTCCGCGGGAACGCAGCCCACCACATAAGTGAGGGGCAGCTCTCCGCCGAGGGACCGGAGGCGGCCAAGGACGGCTACCGGGTCCATGCCATGCGGGTCGAGGGAAGCGGCGCCGTCCAGATCCTCGCTACGTACATGCAGAACCCGGATGCTTCCCGGGGCTGACTCCGAAGGCGGTTCGCGTGCCGCTGACGGGTCCGGGTCCGCTGGTCCCGCTGCGTGCAGGTGCCCGTCAGGCGGCACCGCATCCACGAGCACCAAAACGTCCACGCCGCCCAGCAGGTCGTAGGCCAGATGCATGCCCCGAATGCCGTAGTCGACCACCGTTACGCCCGGCATCGGCAGGGCTGCCTCCGCGGCCAGCCTCCGTGCGACCTCCGGACCGAACCCGTCGTCACGCAGGAAGATGTTGCCCACTCCGGCCACGAGGACACGGACCGCGGGGGAGGTGGTGGGGGGCTGGATGCCGGACGTCACATCCGGCGCACCTTCATGTAGCGCTGGATGTCCGGGACGGAGCGAAGCCCCACGTAAACAGCGCCGAGGGCTACCGCCGCGAGAACCCAAACGGTGGCCATTCCTACAATTCTCATCGCGGGCCTTCCTTTCCATCCTGATCCTGAAACCGGGGACTTGTTCCGGGCGGCATGGGTTCCAACGGTTCAAGTTCTTCCGGCGCGTAGTAGAAGGACCTGCCGTAACCCTCATGGAGGTCCGCAGCCGGGTCCTGCTCGAGCACCAAGCCAACGTGGGTGCTGCCATCGACGTCGAAGTGGACGCTCGTGACGCGCCCCGTTTGCCCGGCAAAAAACAGATCCTGGGCGTCCGCCCGCCGGGTGGGATTCACCCTGACCCGGCTGCCGCGCGACACCGGGACCCCGTTGATCAGGACCGCGTCTTTGTCCGGCTGGACACTGGCGTCCGCCTCGGGGTCCCACCACGGTCTATCACCGGCGGTCTCATCGCCGGGTGTGGCGTAAAGCGGCGGCCCGTCCGACGGCGGACGGCCCTCCGGCGCAGGGCCCGGGTCACCCAGCGCACGGGGATTACGCAGGATGCCATGCAGTTGCTGCAGTTCCTCGGCGGACATCGCTTCGCAGCGGTCGATGATCGCCGCCGCACGCGGATCCGTGGCACGGGCTTCCGCTTTTTCCTCCTCCGTCAGGGTCAGCACCCGCAGCGTGAGGATCTCGTCGATCTCGGTGGAGTCATACAGTGCCACCGAACTTTCCGGCGCTACCGCAGGATGGTCGTAGAGAATGATGGGGGAAACAAGAAGTACGTCCGTCTGGCCTTCCGGACCGGCCAGCACAGGCCAGCAGCGGTGCTGGGAGCACTCCGAGGCGGCATCCTGTGCGTCCTGGGGCGGCTCGAGCAGGGAGAGGAAATCCCCGTCCCTCAGGTCCAACAGCAGGTGGGTACCGATGAACGATGCGGCGATGGCGCTGTGACTGTTGCCCCGCCCGCGGACGTCCGATGCTGCGAAGTCCGTGGCCGTGTTCGCCGCCGACACCCGAAGCCGCACCAGCCGGCCGGTGACGGCGGTGGTTTCAAGCCTGACTTCACCCCGGAGTGCCCGGCGGCGGCGTACCAGCCGTCCGGCGGACTGCCCCGTCGGCCTTCCCCTGCCGTCGGTAAGTTCCTCGATGTCCTGGCCTGCCGGGACCTCCACCGGCACGATCAGCGGTGAGTCGGCCCCCGTCAGCTGCGAGAGCGGAAAGGGCCCCAGGGTTATGTCCTGTTCCACTGCCTCATCCCAGCTGATCCAGTGAGCGGTACCGATGGTGAGCTCATCCACCGGACTGAACCCGCCGCCGTCGTCCGCTTTTTCCGCGGTGCGCGTCTGAAGCTGCAGGAAGCGCAGATGCACTTCCACCTCGGCCTGCGGCCCGCGGCTCAGCAGGCAGTCGGCGTACATGCCGGGTTCTTCCCCGGCACCCGAGTCCGCCGCACCCGGCGGGCCGAGGATGCCAAACTGCCAGCGCGCCTGGTTCTTCTGCGACGAGGCGCGGTAGGGGTACAACAGGTAACCCTCGTAAAGGACGGCATCCGCCACCGCCCTGGCAAGGCTCAGACTCATGTTCATGGGACCAGGCTTCCTGCCACACCGTCTCCGGCCGCGCCGTCGCCCGGCACCCGGGCGGCCGCGCCGTCGCCCGGCACCCGGGCGGCTGCAGTAGCCAGCAGGCTTTCGACGGCGGCATCCCACGATGTGAGGCCGCGTGCGGACTTGTACTGCGCCAGGGCGGCCAGCACGTCCCGGTCCAGCCGGACCCAGCCGGCATTCGGGAAATACTGGTCCATCAGCCGGCGCCAGGCATCCACAGGCAGCCGGTAGGAAGCCTCGCGGTCCCAGGGCACTTGTTCTACGCCGAACCCCGTCTGCCCCTTGGTGAAGACGGTGCCGGAGAACAGCAGCTCCAGCGGAATTTCGCCCTCGCGGAGGGCATGCAGGTACTTGGCCGCGGCAACGTCGAAGTCAAAGGTGCAGGGCAGCGGCAGGTCGAATTCGGTGCTCCCCGTGAAGCCCTGCACCATGGTGCTGCATTGCATCCAGAGGAAGGACTTGAGGGTTGTGGGCCACCGGCCGCGGCCGCCGAAAAGGTCGAGCAGCCCTTGCTCTTCTTCGTCCGCGTACCCGCGGCGCTGCGGGAGAATGCGGACCTGGCACCGCAGGGCGATGGCGTGCACGGCGGCCCCGGTGACCTCGGTCAGCCGCAGCCGGGCTGTAAGTTGTGGTGCCGCCGCGTACGGCTCGGGCCGGATATCAACGACGGCGAACATCAGCTCGGTCACGGGAGGCCTCCGGGCACGGGTTTGCTGCGGCTGCTGATCCGGCTGAAGAACGCGGCGAGCTGGTCGCGGGCCTCCTGGCCGCCGTCGAAACCCCGCCAGCGGCGGCGGAGCTGGCCGACCAGTTCGTAGCACGCATCGACGGGGACAAGGTGGCAGTCTGCCTGCGGTTGCGTGGGCCCGGGACCGCGGATCAGGAGGGCTTCGGTGTCCGGGGCGGCCAGGGACAGCGCGGGATTGCGCGCGAGCACGGCGTCCCAGGCGTCCAACGGCAGCTCCGATTCGGTGGCCCCGGCGGGCCCGGGGTAGAAGGCGACGGTCCGGTCAAGCCTGGAGCTGCGGAAGAAGAAGGCCAGGCCCACCGGAATTTCCAGTTCATCCCACTGTCCCGGGCCCAGCTCGAAGTCGGGAAAGGAGAAGTATCTGTCCGGTACCGAGCGGTAGCGGAGGTGGGCGTTGCTGTCGGTGAAGAGGAGATAGCAGGGGCGGCAGGTGCACATCATGGCGTGGCTCTCGAGGTCCACCACGTGCTGGTGCACGTCCGCGATGGGCTCACCGCACATCTCGCAGCGTTCACCGGGCGGGCCTGCAGGACGGCTGGCGGAGATCCTGCGGAGCAGGGCCACCGGCAGGCCGCCCGAACTGCCGGCGCCGACAGGCCGGGTCAGCCGCCCGGTCCCCATCTCAGCCGCCCTGCCCGGAGGCGACGGGTTCGGCGGCGACCTGCCCGGAGGTGGCGGGTCCGGAAGTGGCCGGTACGGCGACGGACATCACGCCGCCCCGGACCAGCAGGGGCAACGGCTCCAGGTGCAGGTTCCTGTCCTCGAGGCACGCACCGGCCTGCCTGACATCGAAATGGCCGCGGCAGGTCGGGCAGCGCAGCAAACCTCCGCCAACTGGCGCCGCGAGGGCACGCTGCAGCGCCGCTCCCGCCATCGAACCGGTGCAGCGCGGGCAATAGTCGCGGTAGGCGTACACGTCCTGGCCGGTCCGGCAGGCCAGCACCGGGTAGCCGCCGACCAGGAAGCCCGCAACGTCGCCGGGTTCCAGCCCGGCGATCTCGGGGACAGGTTCCCAGGAACCGCCGGGAAGGTCCCGCCAGCCATGCCCGGCTGTTGCCTCCGCGGGATGGTTCATCCGCACCAGCAGCGCATCCACCGGGATCAACGCAGGCGTGGCAGCCTGCTTCTCCTGCTCGACGACCTCGATGGCCGTCACCTCCGGCGCGGCGGATTCAATCGCCTCCTCGACGGCGAACTTGAGCGTGACGGACGACGACGGGCAGCCCTGGCAGGTGCCGAGCAGCTTCAGCCGCACCACGCCCTCCGGGCTGATATCCATCAGTTCGACGTCACCGCCATGGGACCCAAGATACGGCCGGACGCTGTCCAGCGCCGCGGCTACACGGGCTTCCATGGACTGCGGATGCAGCCCGTGGATCACCAGCAGGCTGGACACGAGGTCGTCGGATGTCAGCGCCGCGAGGGTGCCGTCGTCGAGTTTTCCGCGTTCGTCGAGGATTTCCAGCATCCGTTCCAGACCCGAGCCGTACAGGTCCGTCACCTCGCGGACCAGGTCCTCGGCGCGCTCGCGGGCAACTGCGCCGCCGGCGCCGAGGGCGTCGAGGAGGGTGCCGATCCGGTCGCCCGTCTGCCGCGGCCGGTCCCCGCCGTGCATGGCCGTTACTCGCCGGTCAGGGTCTGGGTGGGTGAGTGCATCGTCTCAAGTGTTTGGCCGTTGCCCAGATACATGTGGACGCCGCAGGGGAGGCACGGGTCAAAGCTGCGGACGGTGCGCATGATGTCGATGCCTTTGAAGTGTTCCCGGTCGTTCTCCTCGAAGATCGGCTGACCCTGCACGGCATCCTCGTATGGGCCGGCCACGCCCGCCGAGTCTGTGGGGCTGGCGTTCCACGGCGTGGGCGGGTAGGGATGGTAGTTGGCGATCTTGCCGTCGCGGATCACCATGTGGTGCGACAGGACGCCGCGCACAGCCTCGGTGAAGCCGCAGCTGATTGCTTCGTCCGGGACCTCGAAGGTTTCCCAGGTCTTGGTGTGGCCGGCGCGGATTTCCTCCAGTGCCTTTTCCGCGAAGTGCAGCGCGGCTGCGGCGGCATACGCCTGGAAGTAGGTGCGGGCCCGGTTGCGCTCCAGCGTGTTGCTCCACTGCGGGATGTTCCACTCGAAGGAAACAGGACCCTTCAGCGCGGTCTTGGGCAGGTTGATCTGGACGCTCGTGCCGGTGGACTTGATGTAGCCGATGTCCACCAGCCCGGCCAGCGCCGTTGCCCAGAGGCGCGCCAGCGGCCCGCCGCCGGTGTCCAGCGCCAGGTTGTTCTGGCCGTCAAACCAGCGCGGGGACATGACCCAGCTGTACTTTTCCGCGAGGTCCCGCTTCTGCGGCCGCGGATTGGTGTGCTGGTTCCAGGGATGCCGCCGGTCCACCGGGTTGCCCAGTGGATCGTGGGTCACGAACATCTCCTGGTCTTCCCAGTCCTCGTAGTAGGAGGAGCCAAGCATGATCCGGATGCCCAGGTTGATCCGCACCAGGTCCGTGGTGACCAGGTTGCCGTCCACCACGACGCCCGGGGTGACGAACATCTTCCGGCCCCATTCGGTCATGTCCTTGTACTCGAAATTGCAGTAGTCGGGGTCCTGGAGCGAGCCCCAGCAGCCCAGCAGCGTGCGCCGCAGCCCCACCTGTTCGTACCCCGGCAGCGCCTCGTAGAAGAAGTCGAAAAGGTCGTCATGCATGGGGACGACTTTCTTCATGAACTCCACGTACCGCATGAGCCGCGTGATGTAGTCCGTCATCAGCTGGATGGTGGCAACTGTACCCACGCCGCCCGGGTAGAGCGTGGAAGGGTGCACGTGGCGCCCCTCCATGAGGCAGAACATTTCGCGGGTTGCCCGGCTGACCTGCAGCGCCTCCCGGTAGAACTCGCCGGTGAAGGGGTTCAGCGAGCGCATGATGTCGGCGATGGTCCGGTAGCCGTGCTCGCCCTCGTGCGGTGCCCGGGTGTTTTCCGCCTTGGCCAGGACGCCGGGGTTGGTCTCGGACACCATCTTTTCGCAGTAGTCCACGCCCACCAGGTTTTCCTGGAAGATGTTGTGGTCGAACATGTACTCAGCCGCTTCGCCCAGGTTCACTATCCACTCACCCAGGTTTGGCGGCTTCACCCCGTACGCCATGTTCTGCGCATAGCAGGAACAGGTGGCGTGGTTGTCCCCGCAAATTCCGCAGATGCGGCTGGTGATGAAATGGGCGTCCCGGGGGTCCTTGCCCTTCATGAAGATGGAGTAGCCCCGGAAGATCGAGGACGTGCTCTTGCACTCCACCACCTGGTTGTTCGCGAAATCGATCTTGGTGTAGATGCCGAGGCTGCCGACGATCCTCGTGATCGGGTCCCAGGCCATCTCCACCAGGTTGTTGTTGTTGTCCGCGCCGCTCCGGGAAGGCATTGGAATCGTGGAGGTCATTTTTCTCGCCTGTCTGGAAGTGGGTGGTTACCAGGTGCGCTGCGCGCCGGTAAGGAGCTCGCGTCCGGGCCGGCGCCATTTCGGCTCCTGGTCCAGGGTGTGGGTGGTGATGCCGCGCAACGCCCGGATGGCGGATCCGTAAGGCCGGATGGTGTTGGTGGAGAGTTTTCCGCCCGGAGGCTCGTCCATGAAGGGCATGAACTTGTCCGGGAAGCCGGGCATAGTGCAGCCGATGCAGATGCCGCCGACGTTCGGGCAGCCGCCGATGCCGTTCATCCAGCCCCGCTTCGGTACGTTGCACTTGACCACCGGGCCCCAGCAGCCGAGTTTGACGATGCACTTGGGGGAGCCGTATTCGGTGGCGAAGTCGCCCTGCTCGTAGTACCCGGCACGGTCGCAGCCCTCGTGGACTGTCTTGCCGAACAGCCAGGTGGGCCGGAGCGCGTCGTCCAGCGGAATCATCGGTGCCTGGCCAGTGGCCTGGTACAGCAGGTAAGTCATGGTCTCGGAGAGATTGTCCGGCTGGATCGGGCAGCCCGGGACGCAGACAATCGGGATGCCTGCCTTCGATCTCCAGTCATAGCCGAGGTAGTCCGGGACTCCCATGGCGCCTGTTGGGTTCCCCGCCATCGCGTGGATCCCGCCGTACGTGGCGCACGTGCCGGCCGCAATGATTGCGGTGGCTTTCGGCGCCAGGCGGTCCAGCCATTCGCTCGTGGTGATGGGCTGGCCCGTCTCGAGATCGTTGCCGAACCCGCACCAGTAGCCGCCGGGGTCGTGGAGTTTTTCGTTGGGGATGGACCCCTCGACCACCAGGACGAACGGTTCCAGTTCCCCACGGTCCGCCTTGCGGAACCACTCCAGGAAGTCGTCGGCTCCTTCCTGGGGTCCGCACTCGAAGTCGATCAGGGGCCAGTGCATGGCAATCCGCGGCAGACCGGGCAGGGCGCCGAGGGCGATCTCTTCGACGCTGGGCTGTGTGGCCGCCGTCAAGGCAACTGAATCGCCGTCGCAGCTAAGTCCGGCGTTGATCCACAGCACGTGAATAAGGGCTTCTTCGGCCTTGATGGATGCTTCGGTAGGCATCGGTGCCTCTTTCGGTGGCCCGTGAGGGCTCAATGTGCGTCTGTCAGAGATTCAGTCAAGGGGTCTGACCGGGATGTCGAACCGTCCAACCAGCCGTACCAGGCAGCCAGGCCTTCGCCGGTGGCGGCCGAGACGGTCAGGAATTCGGCCCGCGGGTTGACCTGCCGGATGCGGCGCAGGCACTCGTCGACGTCGAAATCGACATAGGGGAGCAGGTCCGACTTGTTGACGATCACGAGGTCGGCTGCCATGAACATGTGCGGGTATTTCTGCGGTTTGTCATCACCTTCCGTTACCGAAACGACCACGACCTTGGCAGTTTCGCCAAGGTCGAAAAGAGCTGGGCAAACGAGGTTGCCCACGTTTTCAATAAAGACTGTGGAGCCGGTTTCCGGGTCCAGGGCGTCCAGTCCGCGCCGGAGCATGTCGGCATCGAGATGGCAGCCGGCCCCGGTGTTGATCTGGATGACCGGACGGCCCACTGCGCGGATCCGGTCAGCATCCAGGGACGTTTCCTGGTCCCCTTCAATGACGCCGGCCTGCAAGTGCTCGCCCAGGTCCGTGAGCGTGCGGACCAGGAGCGTTGTCTTGCCGGCGCCGGGCGAACTCATGACGTTGAAGGCCCGGATTCCGCGGCCGGCAAGCCAGCCGCGATTCCTTGCCGCCAGCAGGTCATTCTTGGCCAGCAGGTTCTGTTCGAGTGAGATGGTCTCAGGGTGGCAGAGGGCATGCTGATGGCCGGGGTGTTCGTGCTCGTGTTCGTGCTCGTGGCCATGCTCATGCTCGTGCTCGTGCTCGCGTTCGTGCTCGTGGCTGTGCCCGTGCTGATGCGGATGCTCATGCCCGTGGGTGTGGTGGGGTTCCTCGAGGGTTGAGACCCTGGTGTTCGCCTCATCGCCGCAGCCGCATGTTGTACACATCTATTACGCCACCTCCACAGACAGCACCATGAGTTCGCGGCCACTGAGAACTTCGACGTCCGCACTTCCGCAGGGGCAAAGCAGGATCAGGTCGGCAAGTTCGAATTTTTGGGCGCAGGTCCGGCAGCGGGCCAGGCCCTGAGGTTCATCGATCTGGAGCCGGGCGCCGGCCAGGGGCGTGCCGGCGGAAACAATGTCAAAGCAGAACCGCATGGCGTCCGGAAGCACGCCGGACAAAGGTCCAATTCGAAGGTTGACGCCGGTTACTGTCCGTTCCCCGGTGCGGTCCAGAACGGTGTCAACAAGGCTCTGCGTGATAGAGAGTTCGTGCATGGCGGCACTCCTTCCTGCCAAGATAGGCTCGCCGCGGATAAAGCGCAACCATCCAAAATGACTCCGGCGTATACTTCCGCTACATAGCGAAGTCATCCCAGCAGTCTGCATCGCATGTGGAACCCGAGGCTCGAACCATGAAGCAAACGGTGGCTGCGCGCTCGGCCCGCAGACGCGGCGGCCGCCGCGACCTGACGGGCCGGGAGTGGGCGTCGATCGGCGGCATGACGGCGTTCGTCGTGCTGCTGCACATCCTGGGCTGGGGCGTGCTGGCGGGTGTGGCGGCGCCGGAAAACGTCCAGTCTGGATCCGCCGGGGCGTTCGGCATTGGCCTCGGAGTTGCGGCCTACACCCTCGGCCTGCGCCACGCTTTCGACGCTGACCACATTGCGGCGATCGACAACATCACCCGCAAGCTCTGCGGCGAGGGCAGGCGCAGGATGTCTGTCGGATTCTGGTTTTCCCTAGGGCACTCGAGCGTGGTGTTCGGCATGTGCGCCCTGCTCGCGGCGGGCATCCGCAGCCTGACGGACCGGAGCGCGGCCGAAGCCACCGAAATCCACTCGGCACTTGGACTGATCGGCACCACCGTCTCGGGCCTGTTCCTTTATTGCATTGGCATCCTGAACCTCGGTGTCCTGCTGGGCATCCTTAAGTCCGTCCGGCGCATGCGCCACGGCGAAGACGGTGAAACCGAAGCGCAGGAGGTGTCCGGCGGCGGCCTGTTAATCCGGGTATTTGGCCGGGCGACACGGTTGATTACGCGCTCCTGGCAGGTGTACGGAGTGGGGCTGCTGTTCGGGTTGGGGTTCGACACCGCCACAGAGGTCAGCCTCCTGATTCTCGCCGGCGGAGCGGCGGCTTCCACCCTTCCCTGGTATGCGATTCTGACGCTGCCCGTGCTGTTTGCCGCCGGCATGAGCCTGCTGGACTCCATCGACGGCTGCTTCATGAACTTCGCCTATGGCTGGGCGCTGTCCAGGCCCGTCCGCAGGATCTATTACAACATCGTCATCACGGGACTTTCCGTCGCCGTCGCACTGGGCATCGGCTCCATCGAACTCATTTCCATCTTCGTGGAAAAGGCCGGGATAAGTTCGGGGCCGCTGGCTGCCATCGGCGGGCTCGACCTCAACTCGGTGGGATACACGGTCGTCGCTTTGTTCGTCTCGACCTGGATCCTTGCGCTGGGAGTCTGGCGCTTCGGCCACATCGAGGAGCGGTGGGCGAGTCCCGTCAGGAACGGTGACGCCGGCCAACGCAGCTAGCGGGCGGCGGCGCCAGCCCCCGGCAGGTGTCCACGGGAGTTACCTGCCAGTTCGCGCTGACGCTAGGGTGGATCCCATGCCGTCGTTCCAGACCAGACTCAAGATCACCGGGCTGAAGCCGGGCAACCCTCCCGAGGCCGTCATGGCCGCCGCTGTGGAGGCCCTGGGCACCCGCCATCACGTGGAATCGAATCAGCTTGACCTCGCGGGCGGCGTGCCGCAACTGAACCTTCGCTTCCTCGTGGAGGCCACCGAATACAGCGGTGAGAACAGCCAGGCGCTGGAATCGGCAGCAATGATGCGCGACGCCGTCGAACGCGTTGCGGTGACTGGCTCGCTTTCGGTGCTCCGCCGCAGCCGCGGCCGGTGGGCGCCCGTCTGACCGTAGCGGCCCCTGCCGTTTAGGGGGCAGGCTCTGCCGGACCGCCCGGTTCGTCCACCGGGGACCGGCTGCCGCGGCGCCGGGTGGCGATAATCCCGACGACGGCGCCGATCACCAGGCCTGCGGCCACCCCGATGAGCGAACTTGCCCAGAAGGGAAGCCCAGTGGTGGAACCGGTGAAGTAGCCGAGTCCCACGAGCCAGGTGGCCCAGAGCACCGCGCCCAGCCCGGCGCAGAGGCTGAAGCCGCGCGTCGAGACGTCTGCGATCCCGGCGGCAGCGGACGTCGCGAGCCGTCCGCCGGGAATGAACCGGGCACCGATGATGGTGCCGTACGTCGAGGATCGGCCCGCTTTGGCAATGGCTTCGTGGATGCCGTGGTGTATTTTCCGGCCCCACCGCCAGTGGTCCAGGACATGGCTCAGCCGGCGTTTGAAGAGCTGGAACACCACCACGTCGCCCACCCAGGAGGCTGCAGCAGCCAGCAGGCCGATCACGAACAGGTTGGCGCGGCCCTCGGCGGAGAGTGCGCCGCCGGTGATCAGGACCATCTCGGACGGGATTGGCGGGAAGATGGCGTCGCCGAGTACCGCCGGAATGATCCAGAAGTAGATCGCGGCTCCCCAGGTGTCCGCGTTGCCGAAGTCCATTGGCACAAGGTACCGCACTTGCGCGTCAGGACTTGCGCGTCAGGCCCACGGAGTGACGAGGATGCGCTTGAAAAGAGCGTTGTAGTTGTAGCCGGACGTGCCGTTGGTCATGATCACCGCGCCGAGGTTCCGGCCGGGGTAGAGGCGCATGACATTCCAGAACCCGATGCCCGTGCCGAAGTGTTCGACGTAGTTCGCACCGCTGCCGGTTGCGGGTTTCCGGAACCAGCCCTGGCCGTGCCGGAAACGGTTGCCCTGGACGGTGAGCCTGCGCATCGTTTGTGCGGTGGCCTCCCGGAGAATCCGGTGCTGACCGTGCATGCCGTCGTTGAGGTGAAGCTGGACGAACGCGGCGGCATCGGTCACAGGTCCCACCAGGCCCCCATAGCCGGCGCCGTCCACCAGGAAGGGATTCAGCGCGGTCTGGGAACCCTGCCGCGGCCCGGCAATGCCTTCCGGAAGGACCGCGGAAAGAAGCGGGGTGGCGGTCCGCGGAACCCTCACGTAGCCCGTGGCCGCGGGCCGCCCGGGTGCATAGGCAAACCCGGTGGCGGCCATTCCCAGCGGGTCCAGGACTGACCGCCGGACGTAGCTGTCAAAGGGCTCACCGGTGACCCGCCGGATGATTTCCGCCACCACCAGATACCCGACGTTCGAATATCTGCCGGCCTTGCCCACGGGATACCTGAACGGTCGGCGCATCCCCAGGATTCTCCGGAGCATTTCCCCTTGGTCCGGGCCGGGCTCCCCGGCCCGATGGATCCATTTGAGCGGCAGCGGGTTGCCCAAGCCCGACGAATGCGTGAGGAGGTGCTGAACCGTGGGCTGCCGGTCACCCGGTGCCCGGACAAGGTCGACGTACTCGCTGACGGGAGCGTCGAGGTCCAGCCGCCCCTCGTCTGCGAGCTTCAACGCTGCGGTTGCGGTCACCGGCTTGGTCATGGAAAACCAGAGATACGCGGTATCGGCCGTAGCGGGCGTGCCGCGGCCAAGATCGGCGAATCCGAGTGCGTCCGTATGCACCAGGCCGCTCCGGGAGACTACCGCGAGCGACATCCCGGGAACGTGCGCACGGGTCATGAGCTCCCGCATCTCCGCCCGGATGGCGTCCCGGCGGTCATCCCCGGTGGATTCAGGCGCGGCTGGATCGGGCATCGTCAAGGCTCCGTTGTTGCAGGGTCCCGCATTCAGTAGAAGGGCCGGACTCCGGCACGTCAAGCCCTGCCGGTGTCCATGGCCGCGCCCGCTTCACGACCTTGGCGCGCGGCTCTTCGCCACTGCCCTTCGCCACTGCCCTTCGCCACCGCTCTTCGCCACTGCCCGCTGCAGTGTCACACTGGCTGCATGCGGATTGACATTGTTCAGGGCGACATCACCGCGCGGCAAGTGGAAGCCATTGTGAACGCGGCCAATTCCTCGCTTCTGGGCGGCGGCGGTGTGGACGGCGCGATTCACCGTGCAGCCGGGCCGGAACTGCTGGAGGCCTGCCGCCTGCTGCGGGCTACGGAGCTGCAGCACGGACTGGCGGTCGGTGCGGCCGTGGCCACTCCCGGATTCCGGCTGCAGGCCCGGTGGGTCATCCACACCGTTGGCCCGAACCGCCATGCCGGGCAGACCAATCCGGCGCTGCTTGCCTCCTGCTTTACCGAAAGCCTGCGGATTGCGGAGGAGCTCGGCGTCCGGTCCCTGGCGTTTCCTGCCGTCGGTGCAGGCGTTTACGGCTGGGATGCCCGCAAGGTTGCGCAGGTGGGATTCGAGGCGGTCCGCGCCTACACCAGCCGCCCAGTCGAAGCCGGGGTGCCGAGGGTGGAGCTCGCGGAATTCGTGCTCTTCGGCGATGAGACGGCGGAAATTTTCCGGGCAGCTCTCGACGAGAGCAGTGGCGGCTCCGGCCAGGCGTAACGCCAACCGGGGCCAGCACACCAGGCCGGACGGTTACGGGCCGGACGGTTAACGGGCTTCGCTCAGCTCGAGCCTGCTGCGGTACTCCACGGGCTTCCCGGTGATCGGGTCAACGAAGCGGATGCCCCGGGCGAGGAGCTGGAGGGGCTTCGTGTAGTCGTCGGGGGCTTTGTCCAGCAGCTCCGGATAAAACGCATCGTGCAGGATGCCCAGGCCCAGCGAGGCCATATGCACCCGCAGCTGGTGCGTCTTGCCCGAGTGCGGCTCCAGCCGATAAAGTCCGCGGCGCCGGGCGGGGTTGTGGTGGGCAGCTGTGCCGCCGTGCCTGCCGGCGGCGGGGGAGGCAGCGGCGGGATGACCGCCGTCGGGAGTTCCGGCGTCGAACGTCCTCAGCAGGTCAATCCGGGTCTCGGCGTTGGGTTCGCCGTCGATGACCTCGGCGAGCAGGTAGCTGCGGGACTTGGTCATCCGGTTCCGGACAACGGCCGGGAACTCGACGGCGGCGTGCCCTGCCGACGGCTTCGCGGCGGCCACGCACTCGTACTCCTTCTGCACCTGGCGCTTTTCGAAGAGAACCTGATACCTGCCGCGGGTCTCCGGGTTGGTCGAGAGGAGCAGGATGCCGGCTGTCATGCGGTCCAGCCGGTGCATGGGGATCAGGTCCGGAAGGTTCAGCTGGTTCCGCAGCCGCACCAGCGCCGACTCCTGGATGTAGGTGCCGCCGGGCGTGGTGGGCAGGAAGTGCGGCTTGTCCACCACCAGGAGATGTTCATTCTGGTGGAGGATGCTCAGCTCGACTGGCAAGCGTGTTTCCGTCGGAAGCGTGCGGTAGTACCAGATGAAAGTGTGGTCCTCTAGCCTGGTGCGCCGGTCCAGGGGGACGCCGCCTTCGCCCACGATCTCGCCGGCCGCGAACCTGTCCTCGATGCCCTGCGGATCGATGTGCCCCCAGCGGTGCATCATGTAGTCCATCGCGGTGGTCCACGGCCCTTCGTCCGGCAGGCGGAGGCGGGTCGCGTTCACGCCGTCGCGCACGGGAAGGGGGGATTGCATCACCGGTCCATTCTACGTGCCGTGCCCTGGGCGCCGTTTCGACGGTTCCTGCACTGCTGGATGTTGCGCACATCGAGTAACCGCGAGCTACCGACGAGAAAAAAATTCTTGACAAATAAAGTTGTCGGTGGGCAGACTGGAGGCATGTTGGATATCGAAGTGATTGAGGATCCCTCAGCGGCCGAGGCTTCGCTGGATCCCATCCGCACGCGCATCCTCTGTGAGCTCGCAGAGCCGGGGTCCGCCACGCAGCTTGCAGGCAAGGTGGGGCTGCCGCGGCAGAAGGTGAACTACCACCTCAAGGCTCTCGAGCGGCACGGCCTGGTGGAGCTCGTGGAGGAGCGCCGCAAGGGCAATGTCACCGAGCGGGTGCTGCAGGCCACGGCCGCATCGTACCTGATCTCACCGGCGGCGCTGGCCTCCGTGGCGCCGGACCCGCACAGGTTCTCGGACCGCTTCTCGGCCTTTTGGCTGCTGGCGCTCGCCGGCCGCATGGTCCAGGAAGTCGGCAAGCTTATCGCCGGTGCTGCCGCGGCCAGGCAAAAGCTCGCCACGTTCGCGATCGACGGCGAGATCACGTTCCGTTCCGCCGCGGAGCGTGCGGCCTTCGCCGAAGAGCTCGGTGTCGCTGTCACACGGCTCGTGGACAAGTATCACGACGGCGGTGCTGCCGCCGGCGCACGCAGTGCGGCCTCGGGCGGGGGCGGACGAAAGCACCGGCTCGTCGTCGCGCTCCATCCGACGCTCAAGCCGGTCGAACCAACATTGGCGGAGCCCAGCCCGGCCACCACCACAGGCATAACCGCAACATCACCAGCTAAGGAGCAGGACAATGACTGACGACCGCGAATTCGAGATTGTTTTCGACACCGAACTGCCTGGCACTCCGGAGCGTGTCTGGGAGGCCGTCACCAAGGACACCCCGGCGTGGATGTTCCCCACGGACCAGTGGCCCGCTGTCCGCACGGTCGACGAATACCCCGGCCACCTCGTGACGCGCATGGACGGGCCGGACGGCTGGTTCAACCAGCTGGAGCACGTGCTGGAACCGCTCGACGGCGGTCGCACAAAACTCCACTACGTCCACAGCGGCATCTTCGTGGACAACTGGGATGAACAGTATGACGGCGCCAGCAAGCACACCGAGTTCTACCTGCACACCCTGGGGCAGTACCTCAGGCACTTCGACGGCAGGCCGGTGGTGTTTACGGACGTGCAGGCGCCCGCGTCCTCGCAGACGCCGGACGGCTTTATGCAGCTGAAGAAAGCGCTCCGTGTGGAAGGCTCGTCCGCGGGCGATGCGGTGGAGACAGAGCTCGACGGCGTGGGGCGGTTGTCGGGGGTAGTGGACTTCTCCAATGAGCACTTCCTCGGCCTGCGTACCGGGAACGCCCTGTACCGGTTCTTCGGCCGCAACTCCTTCGGCGCGCCGGTTGGCATGACTGTGCACGACTTCAGCGGCAGCGGCGATTCCGAGGCCACGGCCGCAGCCTGGGGCGGCTTCCTGGCCAGGGTCTACGCCTAACAGCCTCAGGACCCGAAAACGGTCTGGGACGCCCTCTCACTTCCTGCGGCTTAAACCGGAACGCTCTCTCACCTCCTGTCGCTGAAACCGAAACGCTCTCTCACGCGGTGAGGGAGCGTTCCGGTTTCTGGCGAAAGGTGAGAGAGCGTTGGCCTGGATCGTGCCGGAGGTGAGAGAGCGTCGGCCCGGATCGTGCGTGAGGTGAGAGAGCGTCGGCCCGGATCGTGCGTGAGATGAGAGAGCGTCGGCCCGGATCGTGCAGGAGGTGAGAGAGCGTCAGCCCGGATCGTGCGTGAGGTGAGAGAGCGTCGGCAAGCCATTGGGTATCACGCGATGGCTGCGGCCGGGGAGTCCTTGAGTGTTCTGCGCAGCTGCGGGGCCGCGTCCAGCCGCTCTTGGGCGGAGCGTAAAGCCAGGACGGCCGTTTCGAGCTTGTCCGGCGGCAGGGTGAACGGCACGCGGAGATGGTTCTCAAAGACGCCGCCCACGCCGAAGCGCGGGCCGGCCGCGAGCCGGATGCCGAACTCGGGCGCGATAACGGTCAGTGCCGTGCTGCTGGCGGCGGGCAGCCGGCACCAGACGGCCAGGCCGCCGGAGGGCCGTTCAGGCTGCCACTGCGGCAGGTGCGCCCGCAGCAGATCCAGCAGTGCGGCGCGGCTTTCCCTCATCGCGTCCAGCCGGGCCGGCAGGGGCTCTGTGAGGGTGCGCACCAGATGGGCGGCCGCCAGCTGCTCCACCACCGGTCCGCCCAGGTCCATGGTGGTCCGGGCGGCGGCGAAGCGCTGGATCAGGCTTTCTGACGCGCGGATCCAGCCGGTACGCAATCCTGCCCAGTGAGACTTGCTCAGTGATCCGATGGAAACCACCGCGGGGCTGAAGGAAGCGAGCGGCGCCGCGGTCCCGCCGTCGAGGTTCAACTCACGGAGGGTTTCATCCGCCACCAGGACCGTGCCGGACGCGGTGGCGGCGCGGACCAGCCGGCGGCGCTGGGCGTCGGACATGAGCCGGCCGGTGGGGTTGTGGAAGTCGGGGACCATGTAGGCCAGTCTGGGGCGCTGCTGCATCAGCGCTGCCTCCACGGCGTCCAGGTCCCACCCCATTTCAGGTGTGGGACGCAGGGCCACCGGAACCATCCGGCAGCCCGTTGCCCGGATGGCATCGAGGGCGTTCGGATAGGTGGGGTGCTCCACCAGCACCTTGTCCTGCCTGCCCACAATGGCACGCAGCACGATGTTCAGCGCATGTTGCGCACCGGACGTCACCAGGATCTGGGCGGGCGTGGTGGATACCCCGACGGCGGTGTACCGGCCGGCGATTGCCTCCCGGAGCGCGGGGACGCCCAGTGCGTCATAGCCGAAACCAGGCAGCAGTGCCGGCAGCTCGGTCAGGGCGGCAGCAAACGCCCGGTGCACTACTTCGCCGCTGGCCGGGAGGGAGGCGTAGGCCAGGTCGATGACACCGTCGGGGACTGCGAGTCCCGGCGCGCCCGACAGTCCCGCGCGGGCTGCTGCTTCGGTCCCGGGAGCACGGTCCGAGCTGCTGGGCAGGCAGGTGCGTCCGCGGGTGCCCTGGCCGCTGCTGAGAAAGCCCTGCTCGCGCAGGCTTGAATAGGCCGCTGTCACGGTGGTGCGGCTCACGGCCAGAGTCGCGGCCAGCGTCCGCTCGCTCGGGAGCGCGGTTCCCAGCGGAATGCGTCCGTCCAGGACGAGGAGGCGGACGACGTCGGCCAGCTCGCGGTAGGCGGGTGTGGCACCGAGGTGCCACTGGCCCAGAAGGCGCGCGAGGGCCGTGGGGCTGAGGGATCCGGACATAAGGCCAGTATCTCAGACTGGCTATGGAAATCAATGCCAGTTGCGGTCAGGATGGTTCAATGATGACTCGCAGACTCCTCCAACTCTTCACCGGCCTTGCCATGTACGGCCTTTCCTTGGCGTTGTTCATCCGCGCCGGACTTGGCCTTGATCCGTGGGACGTGTTTCACCAGGGAATTGCCGGCAGGACCGGGCTGAGTATTGGCCTGGTGGTGATCATCGTCAGTTTCCTGGTGCTGCTGCTCTGGATCCCGCTGAGGCAGTGGCCCGGATTCGGCACACTCTGCAACGCGGTGCTTGTGGGCGTGTTCGCCGACGTTGGATTGGCGCTGATCCCGGTGTTTTCCCATCTCGGCGGCCAGATTGCCATGCTCGGCGGGGCCGTGGTGCTCAATGGGATCGCGTCCGCCTGCTACATCGGTGCACGGTTCGGTCCGGGAGCCCGCGACGGACTGATGACCGGCCTGGCCCGGCGCACCGGATGGTCCGTCCGGATGTCCCGGACCCTCATCGAAGTGGTGGTCCTGGGCACGGGTTGGCTGCTTGGCGGCTCCGTGGGTGTGGGTACCGTGGTGTACGCCCTGGCCATCGGGCCGTTGGTCCAGGTTCTGTTGCCGCGCTTCATGGTCCCCGCCGCCGGGACGGGGCGCGGTGCCCGCGGGGACGCTGCCGGCCGCGTGGAAGAGGCCGAAGCGCCGGTGGCCGCGTCCTGACGAGGCGGATGGCCCGCCGTGACAAGCAAATGGCGTGGCGACGCGCGAATGCACGCGTCGTCACGCCGTTTCCGTGTACCCCTCGCGGTCTGCGCGTCCTGTCAGGCCCCGCCGGTTCCAAGCAGGGGCTGGCACTTGGGGCAGAAGTAGATGTCGCGCTCCTCGGTCACCAGGTCCGGCGCCAAACGCGGAGCGCCCGACTTCGACGCGGTGGATGCGGGCGTGGCTGACCCGGGCGCACCGCCGCGCGGCACGCTCTTGCCCAATACCCCGTGGCGGATTGGAGTCCGGCAGCGAAGGCACGGCTGGTGTTCACGCCGGTAGACCCAGTACCCCGGACGGCCCGCAGCCCGGCCCACCGGCGTCCCGCGCGCGTTGAGCACGGTAGTCCGGCGGCCCGGGCCGAGGTTGGCCTCGAGAAGCTGCTTCGCATCTGCGAACATGGCGGGCAGATCCGCCGCGGCCGCGACTGGCGAGGCCGGGTGGATTCCTGCGAGGAAGCACACCTCGCAGCGATAGATGTTGCCGATGCCGGCAAGGTTGCGCTGGTCCAGGAGGGCGACGCCGATCGGCACCTCGGGCGCTGAAGCCACGCGCCGCTCCGCCTCGGCCGGATCCCAGCCAGGGCCCAGCAGGTCCGGCCCCAGATGCCCCACGGCCCTGTCCTCCTCGGACGTCCGGATGACCTCAAGCAGTCCGAGGGAGAAGCCGACGGCGTCTGCCGCGGGAGTGCGGAGCACGCACCGGGCGGTGAATCCCGGTTTCCGCCACCGGCCGCCGGGCGGGTAGACCTGCCAGCTGCCCTCCATCTTGAGGTGCGAATGGATGGTCAGCCGTTCCTCGGCCGGACTGACCAGGCGCATGAGCAGGTGCTTGCCCCGCGGCACCACTTCTTCCATGGTCCAGCCCTGAAGGTTCAGCGTGGCGAAGCGCGGCACGCGGAAGTCCGAGGCGATGAGTTTCTGGCCGGCCAGGGCGCCGTGCAGCTGGTTGGCGGCCCGCCACACGGAATCGCCCTCAGGCACGGATCCTCAGTCCTTTCGGGGTGGAGTAGGCGCCTGCCGCCGTCAGCGCCACTGCGGCCGGCGTGTCCAGGATGCCGTGGCCGTTGACCTTTTCCATAACAAGCTTGTCCACGGCTCCGCGCTTCACGACGTCGACGAGGGCCGCGCCGGCCGCGGCAAGGACGGGTTCGTCTTCGGTGAAGACGAGGAGTGTCTTGCCGCCGCGTTCGACGTAAAGTGACAGGGCGCCGTCCACCAGGACGACAAGGGCCCCCGCCTTGCGGCCCGGACGGTGCCCGCTGCCCGCTTCCACGCTCAGGGCCGGCCAGGACAGTGCGGCACCGTACGGGTTGGCAGGGTCAGTGGCGGCCAGGGCCAAGGCCACCGGCTCCGGCTTGGCCAGCTGTGTGTCCTCGGAGTATGAGCGCAGGCGGTCCACCGTGGCCGGCACGGCGAACTGGGCCGCGCCGAGGTGTTCGATGAAGTAGCCGCGCCGGCAGCGTCCGGCTTCCTCGAGCCTGGCCAGCACCTTGTACATGAGTCCGAATCCGCCCAGGATGTTCTCCGCCATGACCGAGCCGCGGGTGACCACGCCGTACCTGTCCAAAAGCAGCTCCGCGATGGCGCGCGCGTGGATCGTGGGATCGAGCTCCGGGGACGGCAGAGCAGACCACCGCCCGGCTGCCAGCGGCGGAGTAGGAGCCGAACCGGTGACTGAGCCGTACCGTCCGCCGGCCAGCCCAGGAGAGCCCAGCAGTCCCGTGCCGTGTGACCGTCCCAGCCGGCTCATCCGCGGAGCCCGTGATCGGGGTGCCCTGGCTACCTGGCGGTGGGCAGTGTGCCCGCCGGCGATGAGTGACCGTACGGGCGCGAACGTGTCGCCGGTGACCCTGCCGGCCCATGCAAGGTCCCACAGCGCGGAGACGACGTCCTGGTCGCTGAGAACTGCATCCATTCCGCCGGCAATGTCCGTCAGCTGGCGGAAGAAATAGCCGCCGCCGTTGGTCTGCAAATGGTCCAGCAGCCGCTGCTGGGCGTCGCCGGGCTCAAAGTCGATCGCCGGATTCAGCGTCAGTTCCGCGGAGTCGGCCAGATGCAGGCTGACCCAGCCGTCATTGCCGGGGAGGGAGCCGGCACCGGACCAGAGGACCTCGCCCGCGGCCATGAGCTCGTCCAGCATGGCTGGCTGGTAGTTGGATACCCGGCTGGCCAGCACCAGGGGTTCCCAGGCCGACGCCGGAATGGGCACGCCGGACAGCTGATCGATGGCCGTGACGATGCCGTCCAGGCCGCGCAGGGCGGGCTGGCCGCGGCCGGCCCCGGGGGCGCGGACGTTTTGCCAGGCGGGCAGGAACCGCCCGTACGCAGTGGCGTCCACCGGCTCCACCTCGGCGCGCAGCGCGGCGAGGGAACGGCGGCGGAGCTTGCGGAGTACCTCGGCCTCGCACCATTCGCTGCCGGCCGGGCCAATGATGATTGCCGGTGCGGCAGCGTCCTCGGCAGGGGACGGCTCCGCCGGGGGCTCGACCTCGGCCGCGATCGCAGCATCAGGAGCCTGGGCAGGGCCGGCGCTTTGACCTTGGGTTACGGGGCCTGTGGTCAGGCTCGCAACCTGCTCGACGTGGGGCCGGAACTCGCCCTCCACCACGCGGCCGTCGGCGGCGAGCCTCTTCAGTGCCGTGCCGACGACGGCGACACCAAGTCCCAGCCTTGCAGCGGCCTCCGCAGCGGTAAACGGACCGTGCGTGCGCGCGTAGCGTGAGACGAGGTCGCCCAAGGGATCCGCCACCGGCTCAATGAAGGCAAGGGGCACGCCCATCGGCAGGGGGACCCCGATGGCGTCCCGCAGCCGGGCTGCATCTTCCACCGCGGCAAATCTCTCGGTGCCGCCGATGCTCACCTTGATGGCGCGGTTCGCGCGCTGGAGGGCGGCGAGGTGCGCGACGGCGTCCGTCAGAGGAGGCTCGGTGGCCCGGGTTTCGACGGGCTCAACCAGCGAGGTTTCGACGGGCTCAACCAGCGAGGTTTCGACAGGCTCAACCAGCGCGGTTTCGACGGGCTCAACCAGCGGGCTGGCGACCTGGGTTTCGACGG
Source organism: Arthrobacter sp. P1_B11 (assembly GCF_056406715.1). Classification (NCBI taxonomy): domain Bacteria; kingdom Bacillati; phylum Actinomycetota; class Actinomycetes; order Micrococcales; family Micrococcaceae; genus Arthrobacter; species Arthrobacter sp. P1_B11. The sequence continues at coordinate 40,752 of NZ_JBFTZQ010000025.1, read as the reverse complement.
GCCCAACCGGCGCGGTTTCGACGGGCTCAACCGGCGGAGCCAGCCTGGCCGCCACCTCTTCCGGCGACAGCGGACCGAGCAGCCGCAGGAGGTCGGCGACGCCTTCGAGTCCGCGGACTTTCCGGTCGGCGGCCAGGCGCTGCAGTTCCAGCTCCGTGCCCTCAATGACCCTGGCATCCAGCAGTTCCCGCAGTTCTACGCGGCCCAGCAGTTCGTTGAGCAGGGTGGAATCGAGCGCCAGCGCGGCGGCCCGGCGCTCGGCCAGAGGGGAGTCGCCTTCGTAAAGGAACTGTGCCACGTACCCGAACAACAACGACTTGGCGAACGGCGAAGGCTGCTGGGTGGTGGTCTGCACGATCCTGAGCTCACGGCGTTCCACGGACGCGGCGATTTCTTTCAGGGCCGGCAGATCGTAGACATCCTGAAGGCATTCGCGGACAGTTTCCAGCACGATCGGGAAGGTCGGGTATTTCCGGGCGACGTCGAGCAACTGGGCGGACCGCTGGCGCTGCTGCCACAGCGGCTGCCGCTTGCCCGGAGTCTGTCGCGGCAGCAGCAGGGCGCGGGCTGCACATTCGCGGAAGCGGGAGGCGAACAGGGCGCTGCCGCCCACTTCGGCCGTCACGATCTGTTCGAGCTCCTCCGGGTCGAACAGGAACAGTTCGGCCCCGGGCGGTTCGTCCTCCATCATCGGAACGCGCAGCACGATGCCGTCGTCCGCGGCCATGGCGGAGCCGTCCAGGCCGTAGCGCTGGTGAAGCCGCTGGCCCACGGCCAGTGCCCACGGCGCATGCACGGGCATCCCGAAGGGGCTGTGGAGAATGACACGCCAGTCGCCGAGTTCATCGTGGAAGCGTTCCACCACGAGGGTGGTGTCACTGGGCACCACTTCGGTGGCCAGCTTCTGCTCGCTGAGGTACTGCAGCAGGTTGTTGGCGGCGAAGTCGTCGAGGCCGCTGGCCTTGCAGCGGTCGGTGGCAGGGCCGACGTCGGACGCTGACAGTTCCCGGACGAACGCGCCGAGGGCGCGGCCCAGGTCGACCGGCCGGCCCAGGGAGTCCCCTTTCCAGAACGGGAGCTTCCCCGGCTGGCCGAAAGCGGGGGAGACAAGCACGCGGTCGTGGGTGATGTCCTCGATCTTCCAGCTCGTGGCACCGAGGGCGAAGATGTCGCCGACCCGGGACTCGTAGACCATCTCCTCGTCGAGTTCGCCAACGCGCCGCCCGCCCTTGGCCGGGGACGGTGTGCCGGACGCTCTGCCATCCGCGCCTGGTCCGGCGGGTGAGGCCGCACCCTCCGACTCGGTGCCGATGATGTACACGCCAAACAGGCCCCTGTCCGGGATGGTCCCGCCGGACGTGACGGCAAGCCGCTGTGCTCCGGGCCTGCCCTCGATGGTCCCGGCGTTCCGGTCCCAGATAATCCGCGGACGAAGTTCGGCGAATTCATCGGAGGGATAACGGCCTGCCAGGAGGTCCAAGGTGGCCTCGAAGGCGGAGCGGGGGAGAGTGGCGAACGGCGCCGAACGCCGTACGGTGGCGAACCACTCCTCGACGTCGATGCTGCCAAGCGCGGTGGCCGCAACCGTCTGCTGGGCCAGGATGTCCAGCGGATTGGCCGGAACGCTGAGCCGCTCGATTTTTCCGCCGAGCATCCGCTCCACGGTGATGGCCGTATGGACGAGGTCCGCCCGGTGCTTCGGAAACAGGACGCCCTGCGAGACTTCGCCCACCTGGTGCCCGGCGCGGCCCACGCGCTGCAGCCCGCTGGCCACCGAGGGTGGCGATTCCACCTGGACCACGAGGTCAACGGCGCCCATGTCGATGCCGAGTTCCAGCGATGACGTGGCCACGACGCAGCGCAGCCGTCCGGACTTCAGATCGTCCTCGATCAGTGCCCGCTGGTCCTTTGACACGGAGCCGTGGTGGGCCCTGGCGAGCAGCGGCTCGGCGCCTGCGGTGCTCCCGGCCTGGGCCATCATGTGTGCCGGCGTGCCCGTGGACGTCGGGACGCCCCCGGACAGTGCCGGCACCGGGTCCTCCCAGCCGCCGCCCCCGACGGCCAGGAGCTGCCGTTCGGCGTGGATCTCATTCAGCCGTGCGGTCAGCCGCTCCGCGAGCCGCCGCGAGTTGGCAAAAACAATGGTGGACTGGTTGGCCAGCACCAGGTCCACGATTTTCTCCTCCACGTGCGGCCAGATGGAGGCCTGGGGCTGCAGCCCCGAGGCAGGGCCGGAGTCGAAGGCGCCGGCGGCGCCCTGGAGGTCAGACATGTCCTCCACCGGGACTGACACTGTGAGGTCCCAGTTCTTGCGGGAAGGGGGTGCCACGATCTCCACCGGGGCGGAGCCGGCCAGGAACTGCGCCACGAGCTCCCGTGGCTCTACTGTGGCGGAGAGTCCAATCCGCTGGGCCGGCGTGGGCAGCAGTGCATCAAGCCGCTCCAGCGACACCGCGAGGTGGGCGCCCCGCTTGGTGCCGGCCACGGCATGGACCTCGTCCACGATGATGGTGTCCACCTCGCTGAGCGTTTCCCGGGCCTTGGAGGTAAGCATGAGGAACAGTGATTCCGGGGTGGTGATGAGGATGTCCGGCGGGTTGCTGAGCAGGGCCCGCCGGTCGGATGCGGGGGTGTCCCCGGACCTGACGCCCACGGTGATGAGCGGCGCAGGGAGGTCCAGGCGCTTGGCTGTCTGCGTAATGCCGATGAGGGGTGAGCGGAGGTTGCGTTCGACGTCGACGCCAAGCGCCTTGAGCGGCGAAATGTACAGTACGCGGGTTTTCCGCTTCGGCCGTTTGGCCCTGGGCCGTTTGCCCTCGGAAGAAGCCTCGAGCCCGGGCAATTCGGCGGCCACCGCCGCTCCGGAAACCAGCAGCCGGTCCAGCGCCCACAGGAAGGCGGCGAGCGTCTTTCCGGAGCCGGTGGGGGCAACAACCAGGGCGTGCGAACCCGAGGAGATGGCTTTCCAGGCGTCCTGCTGGGCGGGCGTCGGCTCGGCGAAGGCACCAAGGAACCACTCGCGGGTGGGCCGGCTGAACTGGCCCATGGTGTCCACCGAAGATGTGCCGCCGGATGTGCCGGCGGTCCCCTGCGACTGCATGCCTCCATCATGCCCTAACGCACTGACAGTATTCCCGGCGCCTTGGATTGCGGGCGTGAGCCGGCCAGAAGCGGCTACTCGGCCGGCGGAAGGTTGTGTGTTGCCGGCCCTTCGAGCAGCTGCCCGTCGCTGCTGAAGCGGGAGCCGTGCAAGGGGCAGTCCCAGGATTTCTCATTGTCGTTCCAGTGCACGATTCCACCCAGATGCGTGCAGACGGCGGACAGGGAGCAGGATGCCCCGTTCACTGTCGACGTTGCCACCGGCTTGCGGCCGCGAAGGGTGACGGTGCCCGTGCCTTCCGCCGGCGCGGCGGTGCCGTACTGGGGCAGTTTCTTCAGTCCGGCCTTGCCCCAGTCCTTCGCGATCGTGGCTGCCACGCCGGCGTTGAGCGCCACGGCGGATGCTGCGCCCAGCGGGGACGTGACACGGCGGTGGATGGTGTCGGCCCACGGCAAGTGGCCGCCGAGGATGTCCGCGGCGATGCTGAGCGACGCGGACACTGCGTTGGTCATTCCCCACTTGTTGTACCCGGTGGCGAAGAAAATCCGGCCCCGGCCGCGGGGAAGTTTTCCGAAGAAAGGCATGAGGTTCGAGGCCTGGTAATCCTGGGCGGACCACGTGTGCGTCACCGCGGAGCCGGGAAAGTGCGAGCCCGCCCAGGCCAGGAGCTCGTCCAGGTGCGCCTGCTCCGACCCTGACGTCCCTACCGGATGGCCGTTGCCGCCCACCAGCAGCAGGCGCCGGCCGTCCGCCGGGTAGTCGCGCAACGACCGGACCGGTTGCTCCACGGACAGGTACATGCCCTCGGGCGGCGCCGAAGATCCGGACAGCTCCAGCGCGGCGGCGTAGGAGCGGTTGGGCTTGAGCTTGGCAAAGTACAGGCCGCGGTTCAGGATCGGCGTGCCGGTGGCCAGCACCACTTCGTTGGCGCGCACCGCACCGCGGTCCGTCTCGACCGTGGACGGGCCTGTTCCGCTCACATTCTGGACCCGGACGCCGGACACGATGGTGCCGCCGTGCGAGCGGACGTCCTCGGCCAGGGCAAGGACAACGTCCATGGGATTAATCTGGGCCTGCCCGCGGAGGCGCACGGATCCGTGGACGGGGAACGGGAGGCCGGCGTCGCGCACGTAGTCCACCTCGACGCCGGCGGCCAGTGCCACGGCGAGCTCCGCGCGTAGCGTTTCGGCACCCTTCGGCGTGGTGGCGTAGGTATAGGCGTCACGTTCCTGGAACGGAAGCCTGCGGGTTTCCAGATACCTCAGCAGCCAGGCCTGCCCTTCGCGGTTGGCCGCCACATAGGCATCCACAATCTTCTCGGAGTACTGCTGCCGGAGCTCCGAGAGGACGGTTCCCTGCAGCAGCGTGACTTTGGCTGTGGTGTTGCCGGTGGTCACGGCGCCAGGGCTCCTGGCTTCGAGCACGAGGACGTTCTTACCGGATCGTGCCAGCAGGAGCGCCGTGACCAGTCCCGTGAGGCCGGCGCCAACGATGACAGTGTCGTACGCCTCCCCCTGGCGGAAGTCGTCTCCGCTGAAAGTGTCGGTGCGGTCCAACCAAAGCGACGTCACGTAGATCAACCTGCCTTAAACGGTAGCCAGCCCGGGGCCCAAACCTGCGTCGGGCCCGGCCTGCCGGCAAAGACCTGACGTAACCGACAGTGTACTGACGGATGCACGGCGGAGAAACAGCTGCAGGACCGGAACATGTGCCCTAATCAGCGGGCCTGGAACGCACCGACAGTCAAGAGCTCAATGGAGGCGTTGCTGCAGGCGTCTGACGGCCTGGCCACGAAAAGGGAAGCTGTGTCCTCGGGCGGGTAGATCCGGAATCCTGCAGCCTGCACACGGACGCAGTCAGGGTAGTTGTGGGCCTGCGTGTAGCGCAGCACGGCGCTTCCCGCTTGTCCGGGAGCCAGCAGCACATCGGTCACCGGCGCGGACGTGTCCCGCTGGGCGGGCGCGCCGATCGGCTTGCCGTTGGGGCCGCTGGTCAGCGAGACGCCGGCGAAGCCCTTGAGGTGGCAGGAAGCCGTGCCGCTGTTGGTCAGGATCAGCTGCATGTAGACGCTGCCGGCGGCGCCGCCGCCGGTGGAATCCGTGGAGGCTTTCAGGGCGGATGTCTTGCAGAGCTGGCTTCCGGCACCGGTGGATGCCGGCGAGGATGTGGCGCTGGCGGCTGTGGGCCTGGTCGGCGTCGCTGAAGGCGCCGCTGCCGACGAGGACGACGGCGGGGCGGACGTTTCGGGGGCCGCTTGGCCGGTGCTCGCGGAGGCGGATCCTGCCGCCGGTTCCGTGCCCGACTGGCCGGCCGGCTGGCTTGGTCCGCAGGCGGTGAGCAAAAGCGCCAGGGCGGCAGCCGCCGTCGTGCCTATCAGTCCATTGTTGATTCGCTGAAGCCTCATGGCATTAACATTGCGGCCCTTTTTGCCTGAGTCAACGAAGCCACGGCCCCCTGGCCGATTTGGTGCCCGGATTGTGACATCCGGACCCTGGAAGCATGCGGAGCTCGGCCGGGTGAACCGGCCGCCGGGTGGCCTGCGGCGTTGCCGATCGGATGGCCGGGTGCGGCCAATGAATGATGCAACGATAAATCATGCCAGGACCGATAAAACGCCCGATAAATAGGCGGAAAGTCCGTTGATATGCCCATTTCCCTATGTCAGAATGAACTTGGTCTCGCTTGTCCACGAATTGGATAAGTTCAATTCGGATAGGAATTACAGCTCATAGTCTGGCCGCGCTTGTCCATCACTCCCGCAGCCAGCACCGCCCCCGGCTCTGCCGGAGGCGTGCAGGGTTGTGGGAGGCAGCTCGGCATTCACCCGCGGCAACGCCGCTGCGGGTGATCCTGAATAAGGCGCATCAGTTATTGGACCCGGCAACGCTGCCGGAGCCAATCGCGATGGGGGCTGAGGATATGACCGGTTGGCTTGTCCGCTGGAGTCTTAAGTTTCGTTTGATCGTTTTGGCCACTGCTGCCGGCATTTTAGGGTTCGGAATTACCGCCCTGCCGTCCATGCCGGTGGATAATCTTCCCGAATTTGCTCCACCGCATGTGGAAATTCAAACCGAGGCGTTGGGCCTGTCCGCCGTCGAAGTTGAGCAGCTCATCACGTCGCCCATGGAGGCGGACCTGCTCAACGGCGTAGCCTGGCTCGACGAGATACGCTCTAAGTCCGTTCCGGGCCTGTCATCCATTGAGATGGTCTTTGAGCCGGGCACGGATATTTTCCGGGCACGCCAGCTGGTGGCGGAACGGCTGACGCAGGCGTTTGCCCTGCCGAACGTCTCCACTCCGCCGGTGCTGATGCAACCGCTGTCCTCGACGAGCCGCGTCATGATGGTCCAGCTGACCTCCGACGAAGTCTCGCCGATCGACATGTCGGTCTTGGCACGCTGGGACATCAAGCCCGCGCTCATGGGCGTTCCCGGCGTGGCGAACGTGTCCATCTACGGCCAACGCGAGCAGCAGCTCCAGGTCCAGGTGGATCCGGAAAAGCTCCGCGCGAAGAACGTCACGCTTGGCCAGGTGATTGAGACGGCCGGTAACGCTGTGTGGGTTTCGCCCCTCAGTTTCCTTGAGGCGTCCACGCCAGGCACCGGCGGGTTCCTGGAGTCCGCGAACCAGCGAATCGGCATCCAGCACGTGCTTCCCATCAGGACTCCCGCGGACCTTGGAAAAGTCAGCGTCGAGGGTGCGGCTGACAAGTCGCTGAAGCTCTCCGATGTGACCACGCTGAGCGAGGACCACCAGCCGCTGATCGGCGATGCCGTTACCGGCAAGTCGCCGGGCCTGCTGCTGGTAATCGAGAAGTTCCCGGATACCAGCGTTGGGGATGTGACGAAGCGCATCGAGGATGTTCTTGACGGACTCCGCCCGGGCCTCACGGGGATCACGGTGGATTCGACCGTGTTCCGTCCGGCATCGTTCGTCGAGTCCGCTGTGAGCGGGCTGGGTGTGGCGTTGCTGGTAAGCCTGCTGGTGGTGACGGCCGCTATCGGGCTGGCTTTCCGGTCCTGGCGGTATGCGCTGCTTGCCTTTGTTGCCATTGCTGTGGCTGCGATGGCCGCGGCACTGGTGCTGCAGTTCCAGGGGGCCGTGCTTAATACGATGGCCTTCGCCGGACTGATCCTGGCCTTGGTGGTCGTCATCGGTGACGTCATTCTGGACCTGCACAGTTTCCGGAGCGAAGCGACCGGTGACAGGGCGGCGCGGGAGAGCCTTCTCGCGCATGGGCTGCAGCGTTCCCGGGTTCCTGTCCTGTTCGCCGGTCTGGCCGCGCTGCTGGCGCTGGCGCCTGCACTGTTTGTGCCGGGCGTGGACGGGGCCTTCCTCAAACCGCTGGTGCTGTCCTACCTGCTGGCCACGGCTGTGGCGATGCTGGTGGCCCTGACCGTCACGCCGGCGCTGGCCAGCCTGCTGCTGCGCGGGGCCAGGCGGCCCCGCCGGAGCCTGTCGGCAATCCGCAAGATGAAGCTCGGTTACCGCCGGTCAACGGGTTCGTTCACCGGGGCCCTTGCTCCCATCGTGGCGATCACGGCGGCGGTCATGGCGATCGCAGCGGTTGCCGTGGTGCCGGGCCTGACCAAGGACTTGCCCATTGTGGGTTCCGTGCCTGACCGGACCCTCCTCGTGGAGTGGGAAGCCGCCGCGGGGACGAGTCCGCATGTTATGAACAGGGTGATGACGAACGCCGGAGAAGAGCTGAGCAAGGTTCGTGGAGTCTCGGCGGTGGGCGGCCATGTGGGACGGGCCATCACCTCGGACCACTCGTCGAACGTGAGTTCCGGTGAACTCTGGGTCACCATGGACGAAGGCATGAACTTCACCAGGGTACGGTCTGATGTCCGCGAGATCGTGGAGGGCTACCCCGGCCTGACAGCGAAGGTAACCACCTACCCGGAGCAGCAGGTTAGCGCCGCCGCCGCGGTGGACGACCGTCAGTTCAGGGTGCGCGTTTATGGCGTTGATTTGGCGATTCTGCGGGAGAAGGCCGATGAAATCCGCCAGATCCTGTCACGCACGAACGGCGTCGTTGACCCGCGGGTGGATGTCACCGTCGACCAGCCCGTAGCCGAGATCGAGGTGGATCTGGCGGCTGCCCAGAAGCAGGGCATCAAGCCCGGCGATGTGAGGCGTGCCGCTGCCACTGTGCTGCAGGGCATCGAGGTTGGGTTCCTGTTCGAGCAGCAGAAGGTGTTCCAGGTCATCGTCAAGGGCACGCAGAGCACGCGCAACAGCTTGACCAGCGTCGAGGACATGCTGGTTGACAAGCCAGAGGGCGGGCAGGTCCGGCTTGGCGACGTAGCGAAGGTCAGGCTCAGCCCGAACCAGACCGTGATCAACCACGACGACACGTCCCGCCGTGTGGATGTGGTGGCTGATCTGCAGGGCAGGAGCCTTGGCGACGTCACCAATGAAGTTCAGGCTGCGATCAAGGGAATGCAGTTCCCGTTGGAATACCACGCGGAGATCCCCAAGCAGTTCGGCGAGCAGCAGTCCGCCGGCGCACTGATCTGGTGGCTGGCCGCGGCTGCGGCGATCGGCATCCTGGTGCTGCTGCTGACGGTCCTTGGCAGTTGGCGGCTTGCGGGGCTGGTCTTCGTGCTGCTGCCGGTGGCCTTGTCCGGCGGCGTGGTTGCGGCCGATCTGACCGGGGGCTTCGGCTCGGTGTATGTCTTGGTGGCGCTGGCAGCCGTGCTGGCGTTTGCCATCCGGGATGCGGTCGTGCTGATGGGGACCTATCAGTCCCTGCAGGCGCAGGCTCCCTCGGCGCCGGCGTCGGTGAACATGAAGCGGGCGGCCTCCGAGCGTCTCCAGCCGACGGTATTGACCACTGTTATTACCGGCCTGGCGCTCGTACCGCTGGTGCTGCTGGGTGGTCCCGTCGGTGCAGGCATGCTGCTTCCGCTGGCGCTTATCGTGTGGGGCGGCCTGATCACCACGGCCCTGCTGACCCTGTACATCCTGCCAATCCTCTTCCTTCGTCTTGGTCCGGCCGCCAACACGGACTGGGGAAGTTCTTTGGTGATTAACAACGGTCCGGTTTTGCAAGAGAGGTCGGAATTGTCATGAAAAGCAATGGTGGTTTTGGGGGCTGGCGTCTTCTTCTCGTCTTGGCCTGGGCAGTCTCCGTGGGACTTAGCGGATGCGCCGCAGTCAAGAAAGAAGCCGCGCCGGCAGGGGTGGCCGCGGCCACCAAGGAAGAGGCCGGAGGGGACCTGAGCCGGCTGACACTGACGGACAAGGCTGTTGAGAGGCTGTCGCTGGCGACTGCCAAGGTTACAAAGGGCGCAGGCGGCGCACTGGAAGTCCCGTACGGGGCGTTGATCTACGATGCCACCGGCAAGACCTGGGTTTACACCAACCCGGAGCCCCGGACGTACATCAGGGCTGCCGTCACGGTTGACCGGATCACGGCCAACGTGGTCCGGCTCCGCACCGGCCCGGCAGCAGGAACTGATGTTGTCACCGTAGGTGCCGCGGAACTCTTCGGCGCCGAATTCGACACGGCGCACTGAGATGCGCCGGATTGTCGGGTTCAGCCTGAAATTCCGGGCGCTGGTGGTGGCCATCGCGGTGGGCATGATGGCGTTCGGGGGCGTCCAGCTCAGCACGGCTTCAGTGGACGTCTTTCCCGAATTCGCCCCGCCGAAGGTCGAAATCCAGACTATCTGCATCGGCCTGACCGCCTCCGAGGTGGAGCAGCTGGTGACCGTTCCGCTCGAAGATGCCCTGAACGGCGTTGAGCGGCTGGAGGACCTGCGGTCCAAATCGGTACCCCAGCTGTCTTCGATCGTGCTTATCTTCGCACCGGGCACGGACCTGCTCAAGGCCCGCCAGCTCGTCTCAGAACGGATAGCTACGGTCACCCCGACGCTGCCCACCTGGGCGGCGCCGCCGGTGATGCTGCAGCCGCTTTCATCCACGAGCCGGGTCATGAAAATCGGCCTGACCTCGGATGAACGCTCGCTGATCGAGATGTCCATGATCACGTACTGGAAAATCCGGGCACACCTGCTGCGGGTTCCCGGCGTGGCAAACGTTGCCATCTGGGGCGAACGCCTGCAGATGCTCCAGGTCCAGGCCATCCCGGAAAAGATGAAGGCCAAGGACGTCACCCTGAACGAGGTCATGGAAGTCACTGCCGATGCGCTGGATGCCGGTTTGCTGAAGTACTCGCCCGGTGCCGTCATAGGCACCGGCGGCTTCATCGGCACGCCGAACCAGCGGATCAGCGTCCAGCACGTGCTGCCCATCACCACCGCAAAGGACCTCGCGGAGGTGACCATTGAGCAGCGCAACGGCACACCCCTGAAGCTCGGCGACGTCGCCACAGTGGTGGAAGACCAGCAGCCGCTCATCGGTGACGCCGTCATCAACCAGGGTGACGGGCTGATGCTCATCGTCGAAAAGCTCCCCTGGGGCAACACCCTGGAAGTCACCAAGGGTGTCGAGGAAGCGCTGGCGCAGATGCAGCCCGGGCTCAGCGGCATCAACGTTGACACGGAAATTTTCCGGCCGGCCAGCTTCATCGAGGAGTCCCTGAACAACCTCAGCCGCGCGCTCCTGCTCGGCTGCATCCTCGTGGTGCTCGTGCTGGGAGCCTTCCTCTTCCAGTGGAGGACAGCACTCATCAGCCTGATCGCCATCCCGTTGTCGCTCGTGACGGCGGCGTCCGTCCTCTACCTCACCGGCACCACGGTGAACACCATGGTCCTGGCCGGGCTGGTGATTGCCGTCGGGGTCGTGGTCGATGATGCCATCATCGACATCGAGAACATCATCCGAAGACTCAGGCAGCACCGGGCACAGGGCGGAACCCGCTCCACCGCCTCGGTGGTCCTGGAGGCCTCGCTGGAAGTGCGCGGACCTATCATCTACGCCACGCTGATCATCATCGCCGCCGCGGTGCCGATCTTCTTCCTCCAGGGCCTGACGGGTGCTTTCTTCAGGCCGCTGGCCATCTCCTACACCCTGGCCGTGCTGGCCTCCATGCTGGTAGCACTGACCGTCACGCCGGCCCTTGCGCTGATCTTCATGCGCAAGGTCCCGCTCAAGGAACAGGAGCCGCCGCTGGTCCGTGTGCTCAAGCGGGGCTACCGCTGGATCCTGAGCAAGATGGTCCGGCGTCCGGTGGCAGGGTATGCGGCGTTCGGCGCCATGGCGGCGGTGGGCGCCCTGACTGCACCGCTGCTGGGCCAGTCGCTGCTGCCGGACTTCAAGGAGCGGGACTTCCTGATGCACTGGGTGACCCAGCCTGGTACGTCGGTGGAGGAGGAGTACCGCGTCAGCCAGAAGGCCTGCGCAGAACTCCTCACCATCAAGGGCGTACGGAACTGCGGCTCACACATCGGCCAGGCGTTCGCGGCCGACGAAGTGGTGGGGGTGAACTTCGGCGAAAACTGGATCAGCATCGACCCCGCCGCGGATTACAACACGACGCTCGCCAGCGTCAAGGAAGTCGTGGAAGGCTATCCCGGCATTCACCGCGACGTCCAGACGTATCTGAAGGAGAGAATCCGTGAGGTTCTCACGGGCGCCAGCAACGCCGTCGTCGTACGCCTATACGGCGATGACCTGGCGCTCCTGCGCAAGAAGGCAGCGGAAATCAAGGGCATCTTCAGCAGTACCGAGGGTGCGACGGATGTCCATACGGCGCTGCAGGTGGACGTGCCGCAGATCGAAGTCGAAGTTGACCTGGCAAAAGCCCAGAGCCTCGGGCTGAAGCCGGGCGACGTCAGGCGGGCCGCGGCGACGCTGGTGGCCGGTGAAGAAGTGGGCGACGTCTACCGGGGTGGCAAGGCCTACGACGTCCAGGTGTGGAGCCCCGTGGGTCTCCGCTCCGACATCACCAGCATCCGGAACCTTCCCATAGACACCCCCAGCGGGAAGCGGGTCCTGCTGTCCGATGTGGCAAGCGTCCAGCTCAGGCCGACACCGAACGTCATCGAGCGCGATGCCCATTCCAGGCGCATCGACATCGAGGCCAACGTGAAGGACGGTTCACTGGGCACGGTGGTGGCGGCGATGGAGGAAGGGCTCACCAAGGTGGAAATGCCTCCGGGTTTCCATACGGAAATCAAGGGAGAGTTCGCGGAGCGCCAGGAAGCGACCCGGACGCTGCTGACCCTCGCCATCGCGGCTCTTGCCGTGATTTACCTGCTCCTGCAGGTTGCCTTCGGGAGCTGGCGCCTGGCCACGCTGGTCATCCTCACCCTGCCGATCGCCCTCGTGGGCGGCGTGTTCGCCGCCTTCATGGGAGGCGGGGTGCTGTCACTGGGCTCGATTGTGGGCTTCCTGACCGTCATGGGCATCGCGGCACGCAACGGCATCCTGCTCGTCAACCACTGCCAGCACCTGGAGAGACACGAGGGGATGAAGTTTGGTCCCGAGCTGGTGCTGCGCGGTGCCGGGGAGCGGCTCTCGCCGATCCTGATGACCACCCTCGCGACGGGGCTGGCCCTCGTTCCGCTGGTGGTCCTTGGCAACATCCCGGGCCACGAGATCGAACATCCCATGGCGCTGGTCATCCTCGGCGGACTGGTGACGTCCACGTTGCTCAACCTCTTCGTGGTTCCGTCGCTCTACCTGAGGTTCGCCAGGCCGAAGGGGCGCCGCGACGAGGCACCGAAGGAGCCAGAGCTGGCCAATGCCTGACCTGAACCCGTGAGGATAATCAAGCCGTCCGCCGCCCACGCCCCGCCACACGCGGGAACGTGGGCGGCGGTGGCGCGGGTACGGAGTGGGGTTCCGCGCCTGACCGGCGGCGGCGCAGTTCGAGTGCCAGGCTTTCCTGCCCCCGCGCCATGGCCCAGCGGTGGTTGGCTGCGAACGCCGGCTTCAGCAGCCAGCTCAGGCGCCGGAGCAGCGGTTTGTGGGCGCTGACCTGCCAGTCGTACGTGACGACGGTTTCCGGGCCGTCCTGTTCGAAAACCCACCGGCCCGTTCCGTCGAGGTCGCCGGCAGCCCGGATCGTGAAGCCGCTGGTGGTGATCGGTGACGTGACGGTGAATGTCCAGCGGAGGGTATAGGGGAGCCATCCCTTGGTGAGCAGCCTGGCCATCCGCCCGACGCCGTTCTCCCCGCCCGGGTGGATGCGTTCCACCGCCAGATAGACCGAGGGCCACCAGTCCGGCAGGGTGGAGGGTTCGCCCAGGATGTCTGCCACTTCGTCCGGCGTTCCGGCCACACGCCACACAGTACGGAACACATAGTCGGTACTTCTGGTGCCGTGCGAATCCACCGTGGCCTCCTGCTGATTGCGCTCTGTAGTCCATTCAAGCGCTGTCCGCCCCTCGGCTCAATGCCCCCGTCTATATCCCTGGCTGGGGCGGCCTGTACTGACTTAACACCCCGCCATAGACTGCTGACGTACGTCGCTCTCTAACGCAAGGAGAAGTCATGAACTACGCAGGGACCGGCAACGAGAAAGCTGTGGCGGCCACCGATCTCAACAGGACACACGTCGGGCTGACAGTCAGTTTCCAGCCCGACGACGCCACCCTGGTATTTGGCCGCATCGGCGCCATCGTGCGTAAGGACACTGGGGTGATCATCGCCCTGGACGGTGTGGATGGCACCGCAGGGCTGCAGACGAATTACAGCGTGTCCCCGACTCAGAAAGTGTACGTCCAGCCGGACATGCTGACCAACACCGAAACCACCATCAAGGATCTGTTTGGCAAGGTCCAGGAGAATCTGCGCGGCCACAAGGGGGACCAGCGGCCGGACGAAATGTAGGACCGGCCGCCCACCGCCGGAACGGGCAAGGCAGACGGGCAAAGCAATGGGTGGAAGTTAGACGAAAGGAACACTTCATGAAGAAAATCCTTATGGTACTGACCAGCGTTTCCGAGATCGGCGATACCGGAGAGAAGACCGGCTACAACGTGGCCGAAGCTGCACATCCCTGGAAGGTCTTCAAGGATTCCGGGCATTTCGTCGACTTTGCGTCCATCCAGGGCGGCCAGCCCCCGCGTGACGAGGTGGACTCAGCAGATCCCATCCAGGTCGCCTTCACCGAGGACGAGACCACGCGCGCCGGTCTCTACAACACTGCCCGCGTCGACGTCGTTGATCCCGCACAGTACGACGCCGTCTTCCTCGTGGGCGGCCACGGCACCATGTGGGACTTCCCGGACAGCGAAGGCTTGCAGAATCTGGTGGCCAGCGTCTACAACGCCGGCGGCTTGGTGGGCGCGGTCTGCCACGGACCGGCCGGCCTGCTGAAGGTGGAATTGGAGAACGGGTTCCGCCTCGTCGAGGGCAGGAAGGTTGCCGCCTTCACCAACGACGAGGAGGTTGCCGCAGGGAAGGACAAGGTCATCCCGTTCTTTTTGGCAGACCGACTTGAGGAACAGGGCGCCACCCATGTCTCCGCTGGTGTCTTTGAGGAAAAGGTCGTGGTCGACGACCGGCTGGTGACCGGCCAGAACCCGGCCTCAGCCGCCGGCGTGGCCAAGGAGATGGAGAAGCTCTTCGCAGAGGTCATCCACCAGGAAAAAGCCGAGGAACAGCACGAGACGGAGGCTCTGCGCGCCGGGAAGGACGCCGAGAAGAACGCCAAGAAGGCTGCTGCGGCAGGCACCGAGCACTAAAAGCCCGCAGCGCACTGATACTGGCGGCCGCCCCGACGACAGGGCGGCCGCCAGTCGCCGTACGTGCGCGCCGGCAACCACACAGTCCAACGCATCTGATTTTCCGCTGCGCTCAGTGCCTACGAGTACGTTCCAGACAAAGCGAAAGGCCCTGCTTCCCTTCGTTTACAAGGGAAGCAGGGCCTTTCGCTTTGGCGGTGACGGTGGGATTTGAACCCACGTTGGCTTTGACACCAAACAACATTTCGAGTGTTGCACCTTCGGCCGCTCGGACACGTCACCAACCTGTATAGGGTACCGGAGCAAGGCCTCCATCCCCAAAACGGCACTCTGCAGCGGTCCGCCAGGTGGGCCACGCCGGGCCTCCTCTTCCCCGGAAACGCGGCCGGGCACTAGATTCATAAGCAAGATGACTACTTCCCAGCAGACCGCACAAGCGACCTCATATTGGACCACCGGCCCGGACCAGGGTGAGCTCCGCACCGAGGAGCTTCGCCGTCCTGGCCCCGATGAGGCTATGGTCCGAACCCTGTATTCGGGCATCAGCAAGGGCACCGAACTCGTGGTGCACCGTGCCGCTGTTCCGCCCTGTGTGGCGGAGCAGATGCGCGCCCCGTACCAGGAGGGTTCCTTCCCCTCGCCGGTGAAGTTCGGATACCTCTCCGTGGGAGTCGTGGAGGAGGGCCCGGAGAGCTGGGTCGGGCAGGCGGTGTTCTGCCTCCACCCGCACCAGGACCGGTACGTTGTTCCGGTTTCCGCGCTGACCCGTGTTCCCGACGCCGTCCCTCCCCGCCGGGCGGTGCTCACCGGCACCGTGGAAACCGCCGTCAACGCGCTGTGGGAGGCCGGGCCGAGGCTGGGCGACCGCATCGCGGTGATCGGCGCGGGACTGGTGGGGGGCATGGTGGCCACGCTGCTCCGCACGTTCCCCTTGGCGAGGCTCCAGCTTGTGGACCTGGACCCGGCGCGCAAGGAGCTCGCCGATGCCCTGGGCGTGGACTTTGCCCACCCCGACGACGCCCTGCCGGACTGCGACATCGTCTTCCACTGCTCGGCCTCGGAGGGCGGCCTGGAACGCAGCCTCAAGCTCGTGGGCGACGAAGGCGAGATCATCGAGATGTCCTGGTACGCGGACCGCAAAGTCACCCTCCCACTGGGGGAGGACTTCCACGCCCGCCGGCTGTCCATCCGTGCGAGCCAGGTGGGAGCCGTTGCGCGGGCCCGCCGCCACCGCCGCACCACCGCCGACCGGCTGGACCTTGCCGTGTCGCTGCTGGAGGACCCTGTCTTTGATGCCTTCCTGACCGGCGCCTCAGCATTCAGGGAGCTGCCCGAGGTCGTCCAGCGGCTCTCGGACGGCAGCCTGGATGCGCTGTGCCACGTCATTGACTACTCACGCAAGTACCCGTCAACCGAAACGAAGAGGTAACCAGTGTTCAGCCTGACCGTCCGACGCCATTTCATGATCGCCCACAGCCTTCCCCGGGAGGCGTTCGGGCCCGCCCAGGCCCTGCACGGGGCAACCTTCGTGGCGGAGGTGACCTTCCGTCGTCGTTCGCTCAACGACGACGCCATCGTCCTGGACATCGGCGCCGCGGGCGGGATCATCGAAGAGGTCCTCGCGGGACTCAACTACCGCAACCTGGACGACCACCCGGACTTCGCCGGCAAACTGAGCACCACGGAGGCACTGGCCCAGTACATCGCCGAGGCCGTGGCGGATCAGCTGCGGGACGACACCGACGGCCGCGAGCTGTCCGGCCTGGACGTCACGCTGCGGGAAAACCCGGACGCCTGGGCCTCCTTCGCCCTCGACCTGTCCCGCGGCTAGCTGCACCATGCAACCCCGTCCGGCCGCCGTCCGGCTGCTCGTCCCCGGGAACATCCGCCACAATTCGGGCGGCAACGTCTATAACGCGGCACTGGCGCACGGACTCTCGCAGCTGGGCGTCAGCGTGGACGTGGAACCGGTGGGGGGCACCTGGCCGGTAGGCAGCAGTGAAGAACGACGGCGGCTGGCTGGCCTGCTGCGGTCCGGCACCGGTGACCCGGCCCGGGGATTATCGGCAGGGGGAACCGTGACGATCCTGGACGGGCTCGTCGCCTCCGGCGCCCCTGAAGCGCTGGAAGCGGCCGTCGCCGGCGGGCAACGCCCGTGGATCCTGCTGCACATGCCGCTGATCGACCATCCGGAACTGGAGATCCGCGCCCTCCGCGCTTCCGCCGGCGTGATCTGCACAAGCGGCTCTGCCGCGGCTGAGATCACCCGGCGTCACGGCGCCGCCCGCGTCCACGTGGCGCTGCCCGGAACGGAGAAAGCCGAGCCGGCCGCGGGTTCCGAGCCGCCGCACATTCTCTCCGTGGCCGCCTTGCTGCCGAACAAGGACCAGCTGCTCCTCCTCGGCGCCCTGGCCCAGGTGCAGGACCTGCCGTGGACGGCGGCGCTGGTCGGTTCTGATGAGGCGGACCCGGACTACGCGCGGGAAGTCAGGGCGGCGCTGGGCGGGTACGGGCTGGAGGGCCGCGTGCGGCTTGCCGGCGAACTGACGGGATCCGCGCTGGAAGAGCAGTGGCATGCGGCGGATCTAAGTCTGCTCGTGTCCAGGGTGGAGGCGTTCGGGATGGTGGTTACCGAGTCGCTCGCTCACGGCGTTCCCGTGGTGGTCCGCAGCGGCACGGGCGCCGTCGAAGCACTGAACCTGGGTGCCGTGAACCCGGATGCGCCGGAACGCGGCGGAATGCGGCTGCCGGGGGCCGCCGTCGTCCTCGACACAGACCCGGCACCACTCGAAGCGGTGCTGCGCAGCTGGCTCACCACGCCGGAGCTGCAAGCGCAGTGGCGCCAGGCGGCGCTCGCCGGACGGGACCGGCTTCCCGGCTGGCACGCGACCGCCCGGCACGTCCTGGAAATCATCGGCGGAACGGCTCCGGGGCCCGGCCATTCCTCGGACCGGCTTGCTAGTGGACAATGAGCGCATGACTATCCACGTCTCGCAGTCCGATGGCATCCGCACCGGGGAGGTCCAACCAGAGGCGCTCACTCCCGAACTGCTCCGGGCGTGGGCCTGGCACAAGCAGGGACTGGACGGCACGCTGGCCGGCTTCACCTCGGACGAGGTGTTCGCCCGGGCAGGCTGGGCACGCTCTGTGGGCGGCGCCAATCCCTACCTGACGCTCTTTGCGCGTGCCGGCATTCGCCGCGATCAGGTGGACCAGGACGTCCTGGACCTGCGGATCCACGAGCTGCCCACGGCCCGCGGCTGCACGTACGTCCTGGGCCGGGAGGACTTCGCGTGGGCCTTGAGCCTGGGCAAGAACGCGGAAGAGGCTTTCAGGGTGCTGGGCAGGCTGGGCGTGGACCGCGGCGAAATGACCCTGCTCGAAGAGCAGATCCTGCACGTGCTCTCCGAGGCTGCCGGGGCGATGGACCCCAAACAGCTCAAGGATGAGTTGGGCGAATCGGTCCGGAACCTCGGCGAGGAGGGCAAGAAAAAGGGCGCGGCCACCACCCTGCCCACGGCCTTGGGGCTGTTGCAGGCCGACGGCCGGGTGCGACGGGTCCCCATCAACGGGCGCCTGGACCAGCAGCGCTACGCCTACACTCTTTGGGCCTTGCCGCCCAGCACCCTCGACCCCGAGGGCGCCCGCGCCGAGCTGATCCGCCGCTATCTGGGCTGGACCGGCGGGGCCACCCTCAAACAGTCCCAATGGTTCACCGGCTTCACCGTCGCCCAGAGCAAAGCCGCACTGGCCGCCGTCGGCGCCGTCGAGGTTCCCACCGCCGGCGGTGACGTGCTCTGGATGCTGCCCGACGACGTCGAACGCCTCGCCGGGTTCACGCCGCCGGACGCGGAGCAGATCCAGCTGTTGGCCGGAACCGATTCGCTGGTCCTGCAGCGGCGGAATTCCGGAGACCTGTTTGCCGAGGCGGACAAGGGCAGAAAGGTGCTCAACTCCACTCTGGCGATTCAGGCCGATCTGCCGGACCACCCCATTCTCGACCGCGGCCGGATCATCGGGCTGTGGCAGTACGACCCAGTAAAGGCGCGGATCGCGTTCTGGCTCTTTGACGGCCCCACGCCGGCCGTTGAACGGCGGATTGCCGAGGTGGAAGCCTGGATCCAGGAGGACCTGGGCGATTTCCGGTCCTTCAGCCTCGATTCGCCGGCGTCCCGGCAGGAGCGGATCGACGCCCTGGACGCCGCCAACGGCCGGGGCAAGCCGTAAGGGCTAGGGGCGTTCGATGCCCCGGGGTTCGGCCTTTCCGGGCTCCGTACTGACCCCGCCGTTCAGGGGCCCCGTCCTGCGGTGCGCGGCGAAGAAATCCCGCAGCACGGCGCCGCACTCCTCCTCCTGCACTCCCGCGTAGACCTCCACCCAGTGGTTAAGGCGGCGCTCGCGGAGGATGTCGAACACCGACCCCGCGGCCCCCGCCTTTTCATCCCATGCGCCGAAGACCACACGGTGGATCCGTGCCAGCACTATCGCCCCAGCGCACATGGCGCACGGTTCCAGCGTCACCACCAGGGTGCAGTCCTCGAGCCGCCAGCCGTCCCCGGGACCGCCGTGCTGCGCGGCCCGTTCGCGGAGCCGCGCGGCAGCCTCACGGATGGCCACGACCTCGGCGTGGGCCGTGGGGTCCCCGAGCGCCTCCCGTTCGTTGCGCCCCGAACCCAGCACCGCGCCGTCAGGCCCGATCACGACGGCGCCGATGGGCACATCCTCGGTGGCCAGAGCCCGCCGGGCTTCGTCGAGGGCGAGGCCCATCCATTCGAGGTGTTGCGGATCTGCCGGGGCCATGGGTCAATTATAGTTTCGAAGGGTACTTAGTTTCAGACAGCACCTTGCCGGGAGCGATGATGAAATCCGTGACTGACCGATTCGGGCGGTGGCTTGGCCCCTACGCGGCACTGTGGATCACGCTCATCGTCGGCGGCATCCTGGTGATCACCCTAACGCTGCTCGGAGCCGAGGTGTACGACAGCGTGGTGGACCAGAAGGGTGTGTCCGGCCTGGATGAACCAGCCCTGGAGCTCGCCAAACAGTACCGGACTCCCTGGCTGGACAGCGCCGTCACGGCCTTCACCAACATCGGTGGCGGCATCGGCATGCCCATTTTGGCGAGCATCCTGGTGGCCTGGCTGATCTATGTCAGCCGCAGCTGGCGGCCCCTCATCCTCGTGGGCGGCGCCGCCGCTGTCTCGGTGACGGCAACCACCGTGGGCAAGACGCTCCTGGGCCGCACCCGCCCGGACCACATCGACGCCGTGCCGCCGTTCGAGTTTTCGCCCTCGTTCCCCAGCGGCCACACGCTCAACACCACGGTGGTGATCGGCGTGGTGGTGTACCTCGTGTGCCTGCAGGTCCGCACGAGGCGGCTCAGGGTGGCGGCCATCACCGCGGGGTCCGTGTTCATCATCGCCATGGGTTTCAGCCGGGTGTTCCTCGGCCATCACTGGATGACGGACGTGATGGCCGCATGGCTCCTCGGGCTGGCCTGGGTGGGCATGGTGATCCTGGCCCACCGGCTGTTCCACGTGATCCGCCGCAGGGAGCATGCGGGTCCGGCGCCCACCTTCGAACACCCCGCCCACCTGCCGGACAAGGAGCTTCCCGACGCCGGCGGAGGAGCCGGAAGCCGCGGCGGGAAGGCAGCCTCCGGGTGATAGTTTTGACCCATGCGCACACTCGTCGTGGACCATCCGCTGGTCGCCCACAAGCTCACCGTCCTGCGGGATAAAAACACCCCCTCGCCGGTTTTCCGCCAGCTCACCGAGGAACTCGTCACCCTCCTCGCCTACGAGGCAACCCGCGACGTCCGCACCGAGCCGGTCACGATCGAAACCCCGGTGTCCACGACCGTCGGCACCGCGTTCACCAAGCCGACGCCCCTGGTAGTCCCCATCCTCCGCGCCGGCCTGGGGATGCTTGAGGGCATGACCAAGCTGGTCCCCACGGCCGAGGTCGGTTTCCTGGGCATGGCCCGCGACGAGGAGACCCTTGACATCATCACCTACGCGGAGCGCCTCCCGGAGAACCTCACGGACCGGCAGATCTTTGTCCTGGACCCCATGCTCGCCACCGGCGGCACCCTGCGCGAGGCCATCAAATTCCTCTTCAAGCGCGGCGCCTCCGACGTCACCTGCATCTGCCTGCTGGCCGCGCCTGAGGGCCTGGCCAAACTTGAGGAAGAACTCTCCGACGCCAACGTGACCATCGTGCTGGCCTCGATCGACGAAAAACTGAACGAGAAGTCCTACATCGTGCCTGGGCTCGGCGACGCCGGGGACCGCCTGTACGGCATCGCCGGCTGAGAGGGGCCGGGCTTCCCGGGTCTTCCGGATCCTTTCGTGCCGGGCTAGCCTGTGCACCATGGACTGGAAACTTGAACTTGTGTTCGTCCCCGTGTCCGATGTGGACCGCGCCAAGGACTTCTACGTCAACAAAGTCGGCTTCAATGCAGACTACGACGAGCGTCCCATGGACGGGATCCGCTTCGTCCAGCTGACCCCGCCCGGCTCCGGCTGTTCGATCGCCATCGGGGAGGGACTCAACGATGCGCCGCCGGGCACGGCCCCGAGCCTCCAGCTCGTGGTGAATGACATCCAGGCGGCTCACTCGCAGCTGAAGGCCAACGGCGTGGATGTGAGCGACGTGGACGTCCAGGACTGGGGACATTTCGTGTATTTTTCCGACCCTGACGGCAACAAATGGGCCGTGCAGTTCATCCCCGGCAGGGAAGCCGCCCCCGAGGCCGCCGGACAGTAGGGCAAAATGGGGGCATGACTTCCAGCACAACACCTGCTCCGGCCCGGACCCTCACGGCCCGTGCCGTCCTTTTCGATATGGACGGCACCCTGGTGGATTCCACCGCGGTGGTGGAACAGGTGTGGGGCGAGTTCGCCGCGCGCTATAGCCTGGACATCGCCGAGATCCTGCGGACCTCCCACGGTGTCCAGGCCGGGGACACAGTGCGGCGCTTCGCTCCTGCTGGCGCGGACGTGGTGGCCCTTACCGAGGAACTCGGCGCAATGGAGCGGGTCCGGACCGAGGGCATTGTCGCCCTGCCCGGTGCTGCTGAGCTGCTGCGCACGCTGCCCGGGGACGCTGTGGCCCTCGTGACGTCCGCCGACCGCATCCTGGCGGACGTCCGCATGGGCGCCGCCGGCCTGGCGATGCCTGCCACGGCGGTGACCGCGGACCTGGTCACCCGGGGCAAGCCGCATCCGGAAGGCTACCTGCGGGCCGCCGAACTGCTGGGCGTGGAACCGTCGGAAGCTGTGGTCTTCGAGGACGCCCCTGCCGGCATCGCGGCAGGTGTGGCGGCCGGCATCCGCACGGTGGCGGTCGGCCCGAACACCGGTGTAGTACCCGACGGCGTGCTGCGTATCCCCGACTACTCTGCGGTCACCGCTTCGGTGGGGTCCGGCACGGACGGCCGACCGGTCATCTCCTTCCGGCTCTGACGCACGCCCCTTAGGGCGCCGGCCCCCTCGAGCCCCTGCCCCTCTGGCGCACGCTGCGGTCAGGAAAGGTCGTAGACCGTGGCGCCGCCCACCGTCCTGGCCGTGAAGTTCGCCGCCACCCAGTCGGAGATCCTGGCCGCCGCGTCCGACCCCGTCTCGCCCTGCATCATGCTGCCGCCGATGAAGTAGTGGATTTCACCGGCGGCCACCAGCTTCTGGAACTGTTCGAGGTTCGGCGCGGGATCCGTTCCGTTGAACCCTCCCACCGCCATCACCGGAAGTCCGGAGGCCAGCGGCGCCGCGAGGACCGCCGCGAGCGCGACTCCCGCCGTCGTGCGCTGCGATGCCTTCCGGAGCTGCGCCGATGACGTCCGGAGGTCCTGCCCCGCCAGCGCCAGCAGGAGCAGGGCCGCCGCGGCCAGCGACGCGAGCAGCACCGTCCAGCGCAGCCAGGGCAGGTACGCGGGGGAGCGGCCCAGCAGCTGGAAGGCCAGGCACCCGGCAGCGATCACAGCTGCAGCCAGCGGCAGGGCTGCCGCGGGACGGGCGCGGCGCTGCCACAGAAGGATGCCGCCCAGCCCCGCCAGGCCTGCGATGCCGGGGGCCAGGGCAACCATGTAATACGGATGGATGATGCCGGCCATGAAGCTGAACGTGAGGCCGGCGACCGCCACCCACAAGCCCCAGATCACCACGGAGGCCCGCACCACATCAGTCCGCGGGGCACGCCGGCCGACCCACAGCAGGGCGCCGGCAAGGATCAGCACCGACGGCAGAAGCCACGCGATCTGGCCGCCGAATTCGCTGTTGAACAACCGCAGAAGCCCGGGCGTTCCCCAGCCGTTCCCGCCGCCCACGCTGCCGGTCTCGTCGCCGTTGAGCCGGCCCAGGCCGTTGTAGCCGAGCGTGAGTTCCAGGATGGAGTTGTTCTGCGAGCCGCCGATATACGGCCGGTTTTCTGCCGGGATGAGTTCGACGGCGGCCAGCCACCACCCGGCGGCGGCCACCATGGCACCGCCCGCGCCGGCGAGCCGCAACAGCCTTTTGCCGAGGCCGCCGGGTGCAGCGAGCAGGTACGCGGCGGCCAGGCCAGGCACCACCAGCAGGACCTGGAACTGCTTGGTCAGGAATCCGAGGCCGAGCAGCACACCGCCCAGCAGGAGCCAGCGGAAGCGGCCATCCTGGATCGAGCGCAGCACTGCGTAGGCAGCCGCGGTCATGACGAGAACCAGCAGGGCATCTGGGTTGTTGAAGCGGAACATCAACGCAGCCGCCGGGGTCAGCGCCATAACGGCGCCCGCCAGCAGGCCGCCGCAGTGGGCGGGCCGGTCATCGCCGGTGGCGGGTGCGGCGGCGCGGCGCACCGCAAGGTACACGAGCCAGACCGTCGCCACCCCCATCAGGGCCTGCGGCACCAGGATGCTCCAGGAGTTCAGTCCGAACAGCCTGACGGACAGGCCCATAATCCAGAGGGCTGCTGGCGGTTTGTCCACCGTGATGGCGTTGGCGGAATCGGAGGAGCCGAAGAACCACGCCGCCCAGTCCTGTGAGCCGGCCTGCGCCGCGGCCGAGTAGAAAGCATTGGCCCAGCCCGAAGCTCCCAGGTTCCACAGGTAGAGGACGGCAGTACCCAGCAGGAGCCCGGCAAGCTCGAGGCGGCTCCGCAGCTGGGCGGGCGGCCCGGTTTCCGCTGGTTGCCCGGCACCTGCGGATTGTCTGGCCACGCCGGGTGCCGTGGAACCGGGGCGCCGGAAGCTAAGGCGGGAAATGGTGTTGGTCATGACGGCCTACTCGCTCAGCTTGTACACGGTGGAAGTGCCCACGGTCTGGGCGTCAAAGTTGGCGGCTACCCAGGTGGCAACCTCGGAGTTCCCCCCGCGCATGCCGCCTCCGCGCATGCCGCCCATGCCTCCGCCGGAGATGAAGTAACCGATCTCGCCCTTGGCCACCATTTCCTGGAACTGCGCCAGGGTGGGGTACGGGTCGCCGCCGTTCCAGCCGCCCAGGGCAATGACGTTGGTGCCCGTCGCCAGCTCCAGGCTCGCGGCCTGACTGGCCCCCGAGACGATTCCTGACCACTTCGCGGTGCTCGACTTGAGAAGCGCGGTGAGCTCGGAGCCGGCCGATCCGGCGCCGTCGGCCACGCCTGCCGGGCCGCCCTGCCCTCCGTTGATGCCCGCACCGCCGGCGATGTCCGCCCTGCCCGTCTGGCCTCCGGGACCGCCCATGGCGGACGCGGTGGGTCCCGACGTCGGAATGGAACCGGAGTGGGGCTGGGCGGCGGTGGCGAAGGTCCAGGCCGTGCTGCCGAGCCCGCCCGCCAGCAGCGAAACGACCACAACACCGGCCGCCGCAGACTTGCGCAGCCGTGCGGAAACGTTCTGGAGCGAGTCGAGCCGCAGCGCCAGCGCTGCCGCCGCCAGCACGCCGAGGACAACTGCGGCCGGCCTGAGCCAGGGCAGCCAGGACGCGTCGCGGCCCAACAGCACTGCGGACCAAACGGAGGCCGTCAGGACTGTTGCGGCCAGAACGGTCCTGGCTGGCCAGTAGGACCGCCCGCGCCACAGTTCAACGGAACCGATTCCCACCAGCGCCGCGATGGACGGTGCCAGCGCCACAACGTAGTAGGGATGGACCGTTCCTCCCATGAAGCTCAGGATTCCAGCCGTCACCAGCAGCCAGCCGCCCCACAGCATCAGGGCCGCCCGGGTCCGGGAGGTGCGGGTCTCGCGGCGTGTGAACCAGAGGCCCGCAACGAGCAGGATCAGCGCAGCCGGAAGCAGCCAGGACACCTCGCCCCCGAAGCTGCCACCAAACATCCGTGTAATGCCGGCCGCTCCGCCGAAGCCCACGTTGCCGGACATGCCGCCGCCGGCGCCTGGGGCGGTTCCGCCGCCGGGCGTGCCCCCTCCCGAACCGGTGATGCGGCCCAAACCGTTGTAGCCGAACGTGAGTTCCAGGAAGCTGTTGTTTTCCGAGCCCGCCATGTAAGGACGTGCTGAGGCGGGCGTGAGCTGGAACAGCGCGATGTAGCTGCCCGCGACGAGGACGATACCGCCGGCAGCCGCCAGCAGATGCAGCACCCGCCGGCCCAGGGTGGTGGGCGCGGCCCAGACGTAAGCCAGCGCGAGGCAGGGCACAATCAGGAAGCCCTGCAGCATCTTGGTCAGGAACGCGAGTCCGATCACGGCACCGGCCACGGCCAGCCACTTCCAGCCGGCCTTTTCGATGGCGCGGGTGGTGAAATATGCTGCCAGCACCAGGCACAGCGTTAGCAGGGCGTCCGGGTTGTTGAACCTGAACATCAGCGCGGCCACGGGGGTCAGGGCCAGTGCACCGCCGGCCAGCAGCCCGGCGGCCGGACCGGACACACGTTTCACGGTCAGGTAGAGAAGCCCGACGGCGGCCACACCCATGAGTGCCTGCGGCACCAGCATGCTAAGCGGCGAGAAGCCGAAGATCCGCCCGGCCAGGGCAGGAATCCAGAGTGCCGCCGGCGGCTTGTCCACGGTGATCGCGTTCCCGGCATCGAGGGAGCCGAACACTAAGGCGGTCCAGTCCTTGGTGCCGGCCTGGATGGCCGCGGCATAGAACGAGTTGGCGTATCCGGTGGCTTCGAGGTTCCAGAGATACAGGACCGCCGAGAAGGCCAGCAGCAGCGCGGCTGACGGTCGGACCCAGCGGGACTGGTTTCCCGTCAGCAGGGAATGAAGGCGTGAACGCGACACCGGCGTCTGCCCGGAGACGCCCCGTTCCTGTTCTGCGCCGGATTCGGCCTCCGTGCGGTGCTCTGCACGGCTCACTGTGGTGGTCATTTGCTTGCCTCTTCTTCAGCGGTCTTGGAGTCTGTGGCGGCGGAAGCCTGGTGCACCGGCGGCGACTGCCGCCGTCGGAACACCCATAGCCTGAACAGCAGGAACTTCACCGCCGTGGCGGCGAGGTTGGCCGCGGTGACGGTGACCAGCTCAAGCCAGCGGTCCGGCGTCGTGCTTCCATGGACGAGGACGAGCGCCCCGGAGGTGAGGGCCCAA
Organism: Arthrobacter sp. P1_B11; assembly: GCF_056406715.1. Taxonomy (NCBI): domain Bacteria; kingdom Bacillati; phylum Actinomycetota; class Actinomycetes; order Micrococcales; family Micrococcaceae; genus Arthrobacter; species Arthrobacter sp. P1_B11. Next base: position 14,552 of record NZ_JBFTZQ010000025.1, on the reverse strand, counting down.
CCGATCCCGAAGACCAGAAGACCCTCAAAGTGATGGCGCGCAACGTCGCTGCCGCCGGCGATGCCGAAGGTGAAGCGCCGGTTGGCCGCGGTGTTGGCCACGGCCGTGGTGAGCAGGGCCAGGAAATTGGCGAGCTGCGGATCCATGAAATTGCGGCACAGGAAGAAGAGCAGCAGGTAGGCCAGGGTGGACGCTGCGCCGATGGTACCGAAGCGGACCAGCTGGCCGAACAGGCTGCCGCTGGGGCTCTGTTCCTGGCTGCGGGAGGCCGCGGGAAGGGGGCCGCGGGCCAGCGCACCGCGAAGCTCGGCGACGGGAATGCGCCCGGACACCATGTCCCTGCTGAGCCGGGCCATGCCGCGGACATCCGCGAGGGCGGTCTGGACGATGTCCACACTGGAATGCGGATCGTCCGTCCAGTCCACCGGAACTTCGTGGACGCGGAGCCCGCACTTTTCGGCCAGGACCAGGAGCTCGGTGTCGAAGAACCAGGCGTTGTCCACGGTGTGCGGCAGGATCTGTTGGTCGATGTCCGCCCGGATCGCTTTGAAACCGCACTGCGCATCGCTGAAGTGCGCCCCCATCACGGACTGGAGCAGGAAGTTGTAGCTGCGGGAGATGAACTCGCGCTTGGGCCCGCGGACCACCCTGGAATTGCGTGTCAGCCGCGTGCCGATGGCGAGGTCTGAGTGCCCGGAAATCAGCGGTGCCAGGAGGGGACCCAGAGCCGCGAGGTCGGTAGAGAGGTCCACATCCATATACGCCAGGACGGGTGACGGCGAGGCCAGCCACACTTTGCGGAGGGCGTTGCCGCGGCCCTTCTCCTCGAGGTGCACCACTGACACTTCTCGCAGCTCCCTGGCCACCCGCTCGGCGGTCTTGAGGGTGTCGTCCGTGCTCGCGTTGTCCGCCACGGTGATGCGGAACGGGTGCGGGAAGCTGCCCCGGAGATGCGCATGCAGCCGGCGCAGGCACTCCTCCAGGTCGCGTTCCTCGTTGTAGACGGGGATGGTCACGTCCAGCACGGGAACCGCGGCGGCGGTGTCGATGGGTGAGCGCCGCAGATGCCGTGCACGGGCAACGGCCGGGCTGTGCCCGTCAGACGGCGCGGAGTGGACCCGCGCGGGCGGCTGGGGGTGCAGTGGAGGGTGCGGCTGGGTTCCTGAGGCCTGGTCTGTGAGGGTCATGCTTCAACAGTGGCGGGGCCTCATATGAGGGTTTTAGGGCGAAGCTGTGCGGGGGCTGTGGAAGTTTTGGCCCCTTGGAAGGGCGGCCGCCGCATTTCTGCACCGCTTCCCGGCCGCGCCCACGTGCAGGGACGCCGACGGCCCCCGGATCACGTGGATCCGGGGGCCGTCGAAAAACTCAAAGGGGTGCAGAAACGCGCGCTCCGCTTCCCACCGACTGGCGGCTTAGTACCAGTTGTTGGCGAGGTGGAAGTTCAGGGCGCTGCAGGGGGAGCCGTAGCGTTCCTTGACGTAGTCCAGGCCCCAGTTGATCTGCGTGCGGTAGTTGGTGCGGTAGTCCGGTCCGGCGCTCGCCATTTTCTCGGCAGGCAGGGACTGCACCACGCCGTAGGCGCCGCTGCTCGCGTTGGTGGCGGTGGTGCGCCATTCGGACTCCTTGGTCCAGAGCCTCTGCAGGCACTGCATCTGGTCCGCGGCCCAGCCGAAGGAGGACAGCTTGCTGGCTGCATAAGCCTGAGCGCCGGCGGGGTCATCCACCGCGGCAGGAGCAGCGGGCTTAGCCACCGGAGCGGCAGCCCGGACCGGGGCCACCTTGGCAGCCGGCACGGCAGCAGCCTTCGCCGGAGCAGCGGCGGGCTTGGCTGCCGTTGCCTTCGGGGCGGCCTTGGCAGCGGGAGCCTTCGCGGCGGCGGCCGGCTTGGCGGCGGACTGCGGGGCCAAAGCGGCTGATGTCGGCGCCGGCAGGGCGGAGATCAGCGTCTTGTCGAAGTTGAGCGTTGACGCCGCGTCGGCCGTGGCGGAGGCCGCTGCGGGGCTGGCTACCGGGGCAGCCTGCTCGGCGGCCTGGCTGGCCGCACCGACACCGATGAGCACGGCACACGCCGTGGTCACCACGGCCGCGCGGCGGCCGAATGACGGGATGTCAGCAGTGAGCCGGCCCCAGGCCGACATGGGCCGGACAGGTTCGGCGCGGTGGCGTGAAAGCTTCTGCCGGGACTGCGTGGAAGCGCGATCAGGGCGCGTTTGTACCTTGAATTCAGACATGGTGGATTGCCTCTCAACACCTGCGGAGTTAGCTGTCGGGTTCGGATGAGGTCATCCGGCCGCACGGCGATTCACGTGTCGGCTTCACCCCAAGGGCTTGATGCGGATTGCCCGGGACTCTGGTTCCCCCGCCTCTGCCTGGTCAAGCGGAATCCGGGAAGCGGCAGAGCTGGGCGTCCATCCGGATATGCGGCCCTGGTGGTGGCCGCACTCTATCGACCGTACAGGAGGCTCACGCTTAAGTCACATTTAGGTAACAGAGATCACGACGACGGCGCGTCGCCTTGTGCAGGCAGTCGGACCGCGAATTCGGTGCGGCCGGGCCGTGAGGAGACCTCCACCGTGCCGCCGTGGGCTTCCACGATCGACTGCACAATGGAAAGCCCCAGCCCGCTGGTTCCTTCGGCGGAAGCCTGCCCGGACGGGGCCGCCGTCTGGGCGCCCGGCGCCGCCGGCACGGGGGTCGCCCGGGCCGCGTCTGCGCGGGCAAAACGCGCGAAGACCCGGTCCACGAACTCCGCGGGGATGCCCGCGCCGTCGTCCGTCACGGTGATCACTGCACTGCCGTCGGCGGACCTCATGACTCCGGTGACCACCGTGGTGCCCGGCCCGGTGTGCTTGCGCGCGTTGGAGAGCAGGTTGACCAGCACCTGGTGAAGCTGTGAGGCGTCGCCGCGCACCACTACCGGCTCTTCGGGAAGTTCGAGGTGCCAGTTGCGGTCGGGCGCCATGACCTTTTCATCGCTAACTGTCTCGATCACCAGCTGCGTGAGGTCCACGTCGCTGAGCTTTAGCGGTTGCCCCTCGTCAAGCCGCGCGAGCAGCAGGAGGTCCTCCACCAGCGTGGTCATCCGCACGGACTGGCTCTGGACGCGGGCGAGGGAGCGCTGGCCGTCGGGCGTGAACTTCTCGGTCATGCGCATCAGCTCGGTGTAGCCGCGGATGGCCGTGAGCGGCGTGCGGAGCTCGTGCGACGCGTCGGCCACGAACTGGCGGACCTTCATTTCGCTCTCCTGCCGCGCCTCGAGGGCATTGGACACGTTGTCCAGCATGAGGTTGAGGGCATGGCCTACGCTGCCCACTTCCGTTCCGGGGTGGGCGTTCGACGGCGGGACGCGGACGGCGAGTGCCACCTCACCGGCGTCGAGGGGCAGGCGGGAAACCTGCGTGGCCACCTCCGAGAGCTGTTCGAGCGGCTTCATGGTGCGGCGGATGAGCACGGTTCCGGCGAGGCCGATGAGGACGAGGCCACCCAGCGACACCAAGGTGATGGTCACAACAAGGGACGTCAGGGTGTTCTGCTTTTCGGTGAGGGGAAGCCCGGTCACCATGACGTCGCCATAGGGCGACTGGGCGGCAACCAGCCGGTAGGCCCCCGTGGACAGGGTGCGGTCAACGGGGACGCCGTCGCGGCGCAGGCCCAAAAGAACCTGGTCGTCTGCCGCCGACAGTGTCTTGCGGGTGAGATCGGCGGCCAGGAAACCAGCACTGCTGACCTCGCCGTCCTGGATCCTGGCTGCTATGGTGCCGACGCGTTGGCCCCTGCCTTCGAGGGGATCGGGCTTATTGCCCGATCCGCCGAGCGGGGGACGGCCAAAGTCCCGGGCCCTGTCAGCTGCGCCGGTGAGTTGATCGTCGAGCTGGCGGGTGAGGAACGAGTCCATGCTGGCGTAGCTGAACAGGCCCACCGCGGCGCAGATGGCCACGAGCAGCGCCATGGCAACGAGGACCAGCCGGGTGCGGAGATGCCAGGTGCCGGGCTTCAGCACGCTGCGGCGCGGCGTTCGGGTGGCTCCGGAAAGGCTTGTCACGGCCTAGTCTGCCGGTTTGATGACGTAGCCCGCTCCGCGGACCGTGTGGATCATCGGCGGGTGCACGGCATCCACCTTTTTGCGCAGGTACGAGATGTAGAGCTCGACGATGTTGGCCTGGCCCCCGAAGTCGTAGTTCCAGACACGGTCCAGGATCTGGGCCTTGCTCACCACCCGCTTGGGGTTTTCCATGAGGTAGCGCAGCAGCTCGAACTGGGTGGCCGTGAGCTGGAGTTCGTCACCGGCGCGGGTGACTTCACGGGTGTCCAGGTTCAGGACCAGGTCTCCCACCACGAGTTCCGCAGAGTCCATCGCCGCCACGCCGGAGCGCTGCACGAGGCGGTGAAGGCGCAGCAGGACTTCCTCCATGCTGAAGGGCTTGGTGACGTAGTCGTCGCCGCCGGCAGCGAGGCCCGCGATGCGGTCCTGTACTGCGTCCTTGGCGGTCAGGAACAGCGCCGGCACTTCCGGTGCGAAGGCACGGATCCTGCCGAGCAGCTCAACGCCGTCGAAGCCGGGAAGCATCACATCCAACACGAGGACGTCCGGGCGGAACTCCTTGGCGAGCTTGACCGCCTCAGGGCCGTCGGCCGCAACGGCAACGGACCAGCCCGCCATGCGCAGTCCCATGCTCATGAGCTCGGACAGGCTGGGTTCGTCGTCGACCACCAGGGCACGGATGGGGGAGCCGTCCGGATGGGTGAGCTGGGGAAGGTTGTTGGTCATGGAGTGCGAAGTGGCCATGGGACAACTCTCCGTTCTGCGGTTTAGCCGGCGCTTTGGGGTTCCTGTGCGCCGGCTGTGAATCCCAGCGTAGCGAGCTGGACAGGGGAGAGGGGCTTTTCGAGATCACAGGCATGGCTCTTGCCCTGCACAGGCCAGTCACAGGAAGGCTTCCCAGTCTGGAAGGGCCATAATCAGCACCCCAAAGGAGATAGCTATGAGCGGACAGCAGCAACCACCTGTTCCCGAGGCCCGCCCCGTACCCCAGTCTCATCCCGCCACCGAACCGGTGTCCCTGGCCCAGCCGGCGGCGGCCACTGAACCCGTGCCTGCCACAACCCCCGTTCCGGAGCCGTCGCCGGGCTGGGGCGCCGGATGGGGAGCGCCGCCGTCGGCGTCCTCAGGCACCGCCGCTTCGGCCGAGCCGACTGGCAAGTGCGCAGGCTGGGGCACCGGATGGGGAGCGCCGCCGTCGGCCGGTACTGCCGGTGCGGCGTCTTCCGCCGGCAAGCCGTGGACGCTGAAGCGGGGGCTGCTTGTGGCCGGTGCGGCCGCCGTTCTGGCGGCCGGTGCCGGAGTGGGCGTCTACAGCCTGGGCAATAATGCTGCCGCTGCCAACGGCGCCGCGGGCGCCGGCGGCCTCGGCCAGGGCGTACTGCCGCAAGGAGGGGTGCCCCAAGGCGGTACCGCTCCGGATGGCACCGTCCCGGGCGGGACGGCTCCCGACGGAAGCGGGACGCTTGGCGGGCGGGGCGGCGGTGTTGACGGCGGAGCGGTGCCGGGCCAGGGCGCCCCCGGCGATTTCACTGCCGGCGGGCTGGGCGGCATGGCCAGCGGCGTCTCGTCTGCCGTTCACTCGGAGTACGTGGTCCAGGAGAGCGGCCAGTACGTCACCAAGGTGGCGCAGCTGGGTACGGTCTCCAGCGTCGCCTCGGACTCAGTGACCGTCAAGAGCGCGGATGGCTTCACCAGCACCTACACGCTCGACGACGCCACAGTCGTGGGCAATCAGCAACAACGTCGCCAGCAGACCGGAACCGGCGGGCTGACCGTCGCCGATATCGTCTCCGGGGCTGCCGTCAGGATCGTGGCGGCCAAGGAAGGATCGACGCTGACGGCGGAAAGTGTCCTGGTGACCGCCGCCACGCAGGCCGGGCAGACCAGCTGAGACCAGCGCAGCAGTTCGGCTGCCGGTTTGCCGGGTCCGGGGAACGGAGGATTCCGGCAAACCCGCGGGCGCTTGACCGTGGCGACCGGGAGTGCTCCGGCAAAAATTTCCAGTCCGGATCGCGTCGTAGCTGGACAACCGCCGATTGGCGGTTGCCGAATTCCGGCCGCTCGGATCTGACTGAATATTCACCGGAAAAAGAGGAGTTTCACGCACAAAATTCGACAAAAGTCGCTTTCTGAACGTTCGTTCTGGAAAAAGACCGCCGAAAATTGAGGCGTTCAGAATTGTGATTTGACCCACAAAGGGGGCTTTCGTCTCACGATGCGGACGTGAGCGTCCATTGTTACTTGCAAGTTTTCATTGTTACGTTGCACACTTCAAATGTGAACAAGAACTCAACAGCACCTGCAACCGCAGAATATTGGCCCAGCACACCCGCTGCTGCCGACATGCGCTGTTGTCGAATGCACGCCTGACTTTCTACCCCACGAAGTTTTTAGGCATTCGCCCCCCAGCCCAGCGTCGGGCGCCCTCCCCAGAACTCATTGCGGGGAACCAAGCATTCGAGCCGCGATGACGGCCATTCACATTGAGGTAAGCATTCATGTCAGTTGCATCTGGATACGTCCACATCTCCGTCCGTAACGCCAACAAGGCCGGACAGGCCTCCGGCCTCCGCCAGGGGTTCGGCGCCCGCCCGGCGTTTCCCCCGGCCGGCCAGGGAAACAACTTTCCGGCCCCGGGCTACGCGCCCCAGGGATACAACCCCAATTCTTACGGCCAGTTGCGCGCTGTTCCGGCTGAGGAAGCCGCCCCTTTGACTGCCCCGACGCCCCTGCTGGCTCCCGCTCCCGGGACGTCCGTCCGCCCGGTGCCGAACGACAACGTGGCCCGCGGATTTGTCCTTTACATGGGGATTGACGAGGAAACCGCGGCTGCTGCCGGCACCTCCATAGCCAAGCTTGCCCAGGAGATCCGGGCCTACGCCCAGTCGCTCGTTTCCGGCGCTGAGAGCTACGCCGCCGTCGCAGTGGCGCCGGCCAGCGCCCAGGGTTCCGCGCTCGACGTCGTCCGCTCCACGTTCGGTGACCCCACCGTCAACACCCGTCAGCGCACTGAAACCGCGCGTCTCCAGCCGGCCCAGGATCCCCGTCCTTCCGGTGTCCTGATCGACCTCGCCCGCCGCGAAGTCCACCTCGACGGCGAATCCCTGAACCTGACGTTCAAGGAATTCGAGCTCCTCAACTACCTCGTGGAGAACGGAACCCGCACCGTGGGCCGCGACGAACTGCTCGAGGGCCTGTGGCGCAACGCCGAGGAAGTGCCGAACGAGCGCACCATCGACGTCCACATCCGCCGCCTCCGCTCCAAACTGGGCCGCCTCGCCAACACCGTGCGTACCGTCCGCGGCCAGGGTTACCGGTTCTACGAGCACCCCGAAGTTGTTGTCTGGGCCGCTCCGGAATACTCGATCTAGCCTTAACTTCGTGCAAAAGCGTCCGTTCCCCTCAGCGGGAGCGGGCGCTTTCGCTTTCGCGCCACGATCCCTCGGCGCCTGCGCTCGCTTCCCCCCGCCGTCCCCCTCACCTCGCAAGCTCGGTCAGGGAACCTCGACAGCGGTGTTCGCGCAACAACGGCGCTTTCGGGATGTACCGCTGCGTTGCAGCACCCTCTCCCACCCGAACTGCCGCTTTTGCGCGTCCGGCGCCAACGAGCATGTGCCTCCGCGGCTGGTCTTTTTGAACTCTATTGCCTTCTCTTCCTCCGGCGTAGGCTCGGATCGTTGATCCGACTATGAGGAGGAACCATGTCTGTCGCACGCATCACCACCTTGAGCGCCAACTCCAAAACCTCTTTTGACGACGCCATCAAGGAAGGCATTTCACGCGCCAGCAAGACACTGCGCGGTGTGTCCGGCGCCTGGGTCAAGGAGCAGAAAGTCGAAATCTCCGACGGCAACGTGGTGGCCTGGCACGTCGTGCTGGAAGTGACCTTCGTCCTCGAAGACTGAGTCGGCGCGCCCGGCTGCCGGTTGGTTGGGTAGTAGGGTGAGTCCATGAGCGGGCACCACAAGAAACGGCTGGTCATCATGCGCCACGCCAAGGCCGACTGGCCGGGCGGAGTGGCGGACCACGACCGGCCGTTGGAGGAGCGCGGGCACCGCGAGGCTCCGCTGGCCGGCAAGTGGCTGCTCAAGCACCACATCGTCCCCGACTTCATCCTGTGCTCAAGTGCGCTGCGTACCCGCCAGACCTGCACCTGGGTATGCAGCGAGCTGGGCGACAAAGCGCCGACGCCGAAACTTGAGGACGGACTCTACGGCGCTTCGGGGCTGAGCATGCTTTCGGTGATCAACCACGTTCCGGACACCGTCACCACGCTGATGGTGATCTCCCACATGCCGGGCGTGCAGGACCTGGCCATGCACCTGGCGTCCCGGGATTCGAATCACGATGCCTACATGGACGCGGCAACGCGTTTTCCTACCAGCGGACTGACCGTCCTCGAGACGGAAAAATCCTGGGCGGAGCTGGACGGACAGGATGCGCGCATCACCCACTTCAAGGTCCCCCGCGCCCACTAAGCTCCGGCGGGGCGGTGGTGGGGCGGTGGCAGGGCGGTGGCAGGGCGGCACGGCAGGCAGCACGGCAGACTGGGCGCCTCACGTTCGGACCTGTCGCGGCGGCAGAAGTGAATGTCGGGCACCCGAGTAGTCTGTACCTGAGCGTCGTCTAGTGGGGAAGGGCCCGCCATGCTGATTTCTGGATTGACCCGGTGGCGGGACTACGTCCGGCGGTGCGCCGCCGTCGTCGTAGTCCTATCGCTTTTCCTTGCCGGTGCGCCGGTTGCCCAGGCAGCGCCCTCAGGCGAACAGCTGTCGACGCGAGTGGTGACCGACCCGAACAATTCCTGGGTCCTAGTCAACAAGTCACGCCCCCTGAGCCCTGCCCAGTTCGTGCCGCCGGACCTGGTCCGCTGGAATGGGACGGGCCATCTGTTGCGCAGCCAGACCGCGGGCGCCATCAACCAGCTCTTCGCCGGGGCACGTGCCGCAGGGCACTCCCTGGAGGTCGTCAGCGCGTACCGGTCCTATGCCACGCAAAGCAGCCTCTACAGCTCCTACGTGCAGATGTACGGCCAGGCGTACGCTGACCAGATCTCGGCGCGGCCCGGCTACAGCGAACACCAGACGGGCCTGGCCGCCGACGTCGGCAATGTGGGCGGCGGCTGCGGGCTCACTGCCTGCTTCGGAACCACTCCCGGCGGGCGTTGGGTTGCTGCGAACGCCCACCGCTACGGATTCATCGTCAGATACCCATCGGGCTACACCAACATCACGGGCTACGCCTATGAGCCCTGGCACCTGCGCTACGTCGGCGTGCAGCTGGCCACGGCCATGAAGAGTCGGGGCATTCCCACCCTGGAGCAGTACTTCTCCGCGCGTCCGACCATCAAGAGCGGCGCTGACGTGCTTGCCGCCGACAGCAGCGGCGTCCTGTGGCAGTATCCGGCCAACGGACGCGGCGGCTTCGGGACCCGGGTGAAGATCGGACCGGGCTGGGCGGGCCTGAAATCCGGCTTCGTGGCCGACTGGAATTCCGACGGCGTCAACGACATCGTTGCCCAGTGGAACAACGGGACTCTCACCGTGTACCGGGGCAAGCTCACGGGCGGCTTCCTCAGTGCCATCAGGGTGGGCACCGCCGGCTGGCAGTCCATGAACATCACGGTGGGCAAGTGGCACAACGGCCACCGCTTCCCGGGCGTGGTGGGAACCGCTGCCGACGGCGCCATGTATTACTACCCGAACGCTGCCGGCGGAGCCCTCGGCACCCGGCTTCGGATCGGCCAGGGGTTCCAGGGACTCAAGCTGGTCCTGGCCGACTTCGACAACGACCGCCGTCAGGACCTGCTGGTCACCAAATCAGGAGGCGACCTGGTGCTCTTCAGGTCCGACGGGGCGGGCAAGTTCGTGCCCGAAACCCGCCGGAAGGTGGGGAGCGGCTGGAATGCCGTTGCCCAGTCGCACGCCTCCTTTGGATTCCAGGGCCCGGGAACACGCGGCCTCACGGCCAAAGCCGCCGACGGCCGCCTGCTGTACTTCAGCCTCGGCAGCGGTCTGTTTACCGGCACCCGAACCGTGGGTCCGGGCTGGCAGACATTCAGCGTCTTCCGGTAACCCGGGGTTCGCGTGGTGCCGGTGGCCGGGCTGCCGGCTGGCGTGGGGAAGGCTGGCGTGCGGCCGGCTGGCGAGCCGCCGGTTGCCGCGGGGCTGCCTGCCTGGCCCCCGGCTGGCGCGGGGGGACGGGGCGCCTGGTGGCAGGTCTGCCTCCGGAAGTTCCGGCGGGCGAGGACCGCCGCCTCTGAGCCGACGCGGACCGTCTCCGCTGCCGCCGGCCGGCCGGCCAGACGGCAGCGGCGAACAGCACCAGCAGCGTGACCGATCCGGAGGCGGCGGCAAGGTAGAAGTAGACGTCCGAATCCTTGGCGGTCACGGCTGGACCGAGCGCCGACGGATCCTGGTTGAAGGCAAGCCCCCACATACGCAGGAATGCGATGGAACACCCGATAGACAGGCTCGTTCCCGCGCCACCTGCCAGCAGGGCCAAGTAGCGGCGGCGGGCAAATGCTTCCGCCACCGATGCCATGTACCCCACCGCCACTAGTCCGAGGAACGTGACAAGTACGGCTTCTTCAAGGGTGATGGACGTTAGTACCAGCATGCCGAGGGCAGCGAAAAACGCTCCGATAGCGATCTTCCCGCTGTTACCCATGTGACTCATGGGACTAATCATCCATGAGGATCATGCTGCTGCAGGACGTAGCCGCGCATGATCGCCATGATGGCCGCAACACTTTGGTCACGGGTCCGCTCCGGGTTGTACGTCTGGCGGTCCAGGCCCACCACGAAGCACGCCCCGAAGATCGCCGTTTCCAGGCTTCCCCTGGAGATGGACGCATCCACCGGGTACTTCGCGGCCACGTCTTCAATGGCCGCGCCGATCACCGCCAGCAGACGTGCACGGAGTTCGGCGAACGTGTCCTGCCACTCGCTGGGCGTGCGCCAGTTCTCGCTCACCCAGAGCCGCGCGAAGGACGGGTACTCCGCCATGAAGTCCATGGCCTGGCCGATCATGGCGTCCATGCCGTCCAGGGGATCCGCCTTCTCACCCTTCACGCTGAGGAGCCTGGCCTCAAGGATGTCCACCCCGTGCCGCAGCAGTTGGGCGATCAGATCCGACTTGCTGCCGAAGTTGTAGTAGACCGTGCCCTTGGACACCCCGGCGGCGGCCGCGATCTCGTCCACGGTCACATTGGCTGCGCCGCGTTCGCCGATCAGCTCCATGGAGGCCTCGAAGAGCTTCTGTTTCGTGGCGTTGGTCCGTGCCGGACGCAGTTTTTTGGACCCAACGTCCGTAGTGGACCCAACGGCCGCGTCTTTCGAACCGGCGGGGTCTGCCTCGGATGTGGTCATACTGCGATCTCCGGTTTCAGGGTCTTAAGGGTCCAGAACTTGTGCTTGCGGACGGCCAGCGTTGAGAGCGCCAGTCCCAGCAAAGTGTAGCCAACCAGCCCCGCCACGGTGGCCGGGATCATGGACAGGTCGGCACCGTAGACGAGGTGCCGCATGGCGGTGACAACGTAGCCCATGGGCAGGATCTGGTGGGCCACGTGCAGCGGCTGCGGCGTGGTCTGCCACGGAAAGGTGCCGCCGGAGGAGACGAGCTGCAGGACCAGGAGAATGAGGACCACGAGCTTTCCGGGTGATCCCAGCAGCGCCACCACGCCCTGGATGATGGCGCTGAAGGCCATGGCCGCGGCGAGCATGAGAAGCCACATCAGCACCGGGTGGGCCGGATTCAGTCCCAGCCCGGCGTTAACCACGAGGGTCAGCAGGCTAGCCTGAAGTGCGGACACCGCCAGGAATGGCAGCCAGCCACCAATGGCGATCTTCCACGCCGGAGCGTTTGACGCGAGAGCGCGCTGGGTGACGGGACGCATGGCCTGGATCAGCATGAACACCCCGATCCAGAGCGCAAGGGTCAGGAAGAACGGAGCCAGCCCGGCGCCGTAGGAGCCGGCTTTCGCCTGCGAGACGTTACTGACGGCCACGGGATCGGAGATCACCTCCGAGATATCGCTTTTCTGCGTTGCATCCGGGTTCGGAATTTTGCTGGCGCCCTTCGCGAGCTCGCCTGCCAGCGTCCTGGAACCGTCTGCGGCGGTGCGCGCGCCGGTCTCAAGCTGCGCGGCACCGTCGTCGAGCTTCCGCGCCCCGTCCACGAGGCGTGCCGTACCGTCCACTGCGGACTGCTCTCCGGCGGCAAGAGTGGCTGAGCCTGCGGCGAGCTGGTCCGCCCCGGTGGAAGCCGCGGCGATGGCTTCCGTCAGGGCCGGTGCAGACGCGGCAAGCTTGGCAGCCCCGGCGCTCACAGCCGCGGAACCGTCGGAAAGCTGTTGGATCTGCGCCGAGTCCGTCTGGATCTTCCCCCGGGCCTCAGCGACGGGGCTGGAAGCGGCCGCGGCATCAAAATCGGCCAGCACCCTGGCTGACTGCTCCTGCGTCAGGACGCCGGCCGCGACCAGCCGCGCATTGGACTCCTGGACGCGGGTCCGGAGGCCGTTGTCTGCCGCTTCCAACTGTCCGACGACGTCTTGGACTTTCGTGTTCAGCGCCGCGTTGCCGGCGGCCACCTGCGCCGCGCCGTCGGCGAGTTGCTGCGAATCGGCAGGGAGCGAGGCGGTCTTGTCCCGCAGCTGGGCCAGGCCGCTGTTCAGCCGGCCGGCTCCCGCGGAGAGCTGCGTGGCGCCGTCGCGAAGTTTGACCTGGCCGTTATACAGCTCGGTGGCGCCCGCTTCAAGCTGGGTGGAGCCCTGGTGCAGGGTGGCGCTCCCGTCGCGCAGCCGCGCGACGCCGTCAGCCAGCTCACCTGCTCCGTGCGCCGCCTTGACCATCTGGGCATGGATCGTCCCGTAGCCAGTCAGGAGCTGGTTAGCGGTTTCTTCGCCGACCTCCTTCGCCACGGACGCGTGGACGGCGGTGGTCAGCTTGTCCACGATGGTGCTGAGGAGGTAGTTGTTGGCGTCGTTGGTGGTGACGTTGAGCATGGCCTGGCTTGCCGAATCGAAGCTGCCGGGCGAAGCCAGGTTGGCGGAAAAGTCGCGCGGAATCTTCAGTGCGAAGGCGTACTTTCCTTCGCTGACGCCCTGGTCCGCCTCTGCTGCGGAGTGGACGGACTGCCAGTTGAACACGTGCCCCTCGATGAGGCTGTCGGCGACCTTCTGGCCGGCCTGCAGCCGCGTCCCGTCGCTCGTGGCGGCGCCGGTGTCCTCCACCACCAGCGCAGCGTCGATCTGGTTCAGGTTCCCGTACGGATCCCAGTTCGCATAGAGGTACACGGCGCCATAGAGCAGCGGGACCATGGTCAGGGCAAGGATGGTCAGCTTGGGCAGCAGCCCGCCGGTCATGCGCTTGAGTTCGGAACGGGCCAGCCGCAGCACAGTCACTTGGCGTCCTCGGTTTCGGCTTGTTTTTCGGTGGTTTCTTCTTCGTCCGGCCCGGCAGCGTTCGGCGCCGCAGCTTTCGGGACCGCAGTGCCGATCACAGCGTTGCCGATCGTCGCCGTCGGACCCGTCCAGCTGTCCGGGAGGGCAGTAACGGTCGCGATGACCGCGAGTGGCCGGCCGCCGTCGTACGCAAGCGCCTCAAGGCGGGGAAGCCAGTCAGCAGGGTCGGCACCGTGCCGGTCGGGGGAATCCAGGACCAGGAGGTCGGTCCGGGGATTGGCCAGCGCCAGGGCCGTGAGGAGTTCGGTGCGCCGCCGCGGCGGAAGCTGTTCCGCCCACATGTCCGAGATGTCCTCGAAACGGTTGATCTTGAGCCAGGGTTTGCTGAGGAGTGCTCCGCGGTAGCGGCGCGGGATGAGGGACAGATCCTCGGTGACGAGGTCCCGCACGCTCAGGTGCCGTTCGGGCTCGTTGACACCTGGGGAGTCCACCAATGCGCTGGCGAGGCGCAGCGGCTTGATCTTGGGCTGGCTGTCCCAGCTCACGGTTCCGCTGTCCGGTTTCATCCTGCCGCTGAGGGTAAGGGCCAGGGCCGTGCGCTGATCCTGACGGTCGCCGGTGACCAGCAGGAGTCCGCCGCGGATTGCCTGCAAGGACGTGGGCGGGAGCAGATCGTCCCGCCGGCCGTTCACGCGAAGCTGGTGTACGGAGAGCAAGTGGAGCCTTTCGCAGAGGTTGTCTGCGTCAAGCCTAACTAAACTGACCAGTCAGTTCAAATAGAACGGAACACCTGTGGCCCAAGAGACAGCGCGAACGAACACGTGAGGCCCCTAAATCCATGCTTGGGTTCTAGCGGTCGTTGCAACACCCCGGCTTTTGGGAGTTGCAACGACCGTGGTTCGTTTAAGCGGTGATTCATCAGGATCCGGGTGGTACTCGCAGGATCAGAAGGATGCATTTTTCGCGGTGTTTGACCGCTTGGGGAGTACGGCGGCGGCCGCGAGAGAGTTGGGGTTGAACCGGTTCACCTGTGCAGGCTGGGTCCGGAAGGCGGGACTGAAGGGCCGCGGGAAACGCGGGTCCGGTCCCCATCCTGGCCGGGATGAA
>NZ_JBFTZQ010000024.1:0-67841 GCF_056406715.1 Arthrobacter sp. P1_B11 | reverse complement strand
GACGAGCAGCAGCGGCACGATCAGGGCGACAAAGGGTGTTTGCCGGCCGGCCATCGAGGACAGATCGTGCAAGGGCAGGCCGGTGACCCCGTTCAGGGCAATGATGGGAGCAGCCATGGCACCGAAGGCCACCGGGGCTGTGTTGGCAAGGAGCGAGACAACGGCGGACTTGAGCGGTTTCATGCCGGCGGCCATCAGCATCGCAGCGGAAATAGCCACGGGTGCGCCGAATCCGGCAAGGGATTCAAGCAAGGCGCCGAAGCAAAACGCAATCAGGATGGAGAGGATGCGCAGGTCGTTGGAAATGGACCGGATGGTCCGGCCGAGGACTTCGAACCAGGGCGTGGCCACGGTGAGCTTGTAGATCCACAGGGCGTTCACCAGGATCCACAGAATGGGGAAGAGGCCGTAGAAGATTCCCGCGGCGGTTGCGCTTAGCGCTTGGTCGAGGGGCATGCGCCAGCCGAGGACGGCGAGGAGCAGGGACAGGACCAGGCTGGCTACGGCCGCCTTGGCTGCCTTGACCCGAAAGACGCCCAACGCGACGAAGAGAAGGACCAGGGGAAGGGCCGCGCACAGGGCCGAGAGCAAGAGGGATCCGGCGATGGGGTCGAGGATCTGCTGAAACATGAGTCTCCAGATTGTGTGAGGCGTCACATCGGTGTGAGCGCCCAACGATTGTCTAACAAGTACACATGCCAGTCAAGGCCACAAGATCTTATTGTCTGGCAAGATTAAGAAAAAGGGTTCGCCCAGAAACGGAGTCCAGTGTCCGGCCGTATTGCAGCTGTGTCGATCGTAGAGGCGATCGCCTCGGACCTCAGGGTCCGGATTTTTGCAGGGGACCTCGGGTCTTCCCAGGCCCTCACCGAGACCGACATCGCCTCCTCTTACGAGGTAGCCAGGCCCACTGCCAAAGCTGCCATCGAGAAGCTTGTAGCCGAGGGACTGCTGGTCCGGGGCGTGCACAAGACCGCGCGAGTTGCCGACCTGGGGCCGGAATCCGTCCGCGACATTTATATCGCCCGGGCCTACATGGAGAGTGAAGTGCTCCGCAGGCTGGCATCCACCCGGACGGTGCCGGCGGCCGCTGTGCAGGCCAACAACGACATAGCTGCGTTGAATACTGGTGCGCCCTTGGACGTCGTGGAGCCGGACATGCGGTTCCACACTAGCCTGATCGACGCCGTCGGAAATGAACGCATCAGCAAGATGTACCTGTCATTGGTGGGGGAAGTCCGCCTGTGCATGTCCCGGGTGCAGTCACTGCACCTTCTGGACACAGCCCTGATCCAAGCCGAGCACCAGAGGCTCCTGGAACTAATCGAGGAAGGCCGCGGTGACGAAGCCGCCCGGCTGCTCGACGTCCATCTTGGGCGCGCCCGTGAACGGCTGGTCGCTGCTATGGGCGGCGAGGCGGGACCCGAAGCCCAGTTGCCGTCCGACCTGGTGGCGGAGTAGAGAGCCTCGCAACCCCTACGCCGACGGGGTCGCGGCTGCCGGAAGCAGCTTGGTTCGAATAAGGTGAAGAGCGCCGACCATCCGGCGGTCGTGGACGTCTTTAGCGGCACGAAGTCCTAGCAGTTCCGCTGTGACTATCAGGCTGTCGATTGTTGCATTGGGCCGCGATGTTCCCACATAGCTCCGAAGTTCAGCGTCCCCTGATGTCCGATTGCTACCCCCATTCACGGCTTCATTCTCCACCAGCGTTTGAAAACAAGCTGGGGAGTGCCTGCAAGCGGGGCTGTGCGTGACACCGAGTTTGCCTCCGTTAGGGTCTCAAGTAGGCGAGGATGACAGGCGGGGCATCCGGAAACGCCGCTGACAGGAGTGATTACGTCAACCCGATACGCCGTCATTTGAAGTCGTGCTCTAGCGGTTCTCGGCGGCCTCGAAGCCTGCCCGTCGTCGGAGGTGGCGCCGTACGCTCACCGGTCAAGGCGGGGCGGCGGAATTTCCCCTGATCCTCTGAGGACCAGCTCGCTGGGAACAATGTGGGTCCGCGGTTCCTGCCGGTCTCCGTTGAGCCGGGCCAGAATGCGTTTTGCGGCGACTCGGCCGATGTGCTCGGGGTGCTGGGCGACAACCGTTATGCCGGGGTCCAACATGTCCGAGAGGGTGAAGTCGCCGAACCCGACCAGGGCCACAGCCTTGCTCAGCCCCAGCTCCTTCAAAGCCTGCATGACACCGAAGGTGACCAGAATCTGTGCAGAGAAAATGGCAGTCGGCGGGTCATCGCCGGTCAGGAGTTCTCTGGCAGCGGTCCGGGCGGATTCCCCGCCACGAAGTCCTTCCAGGAAAGGAACGGTGCCGGTGGAAATACCTGCGCGTCCCAGCTCCTCGACAAACCCGCGCCGTCGCTCCCGGGCCGTCTGGATATCGGTGCGGCCCCCCAGATATGCGAGCCTGGTGTGCCCTTGGGAAATGAGGTGTGCGGCGGCCCTGGCCGCGCCCACAGCGTTATCGCTTACCACTGCATCGGCGTCGACACCGACTGGTTCCCTGTCGATGAAGACCATCGGAAGGTCCCTGGAATTTTCCGGCACCAGGTACCCCTGGCTCTTGGCGATCGGGGTCAGAACCAGCCCATCCACGCGCCTCCGAAGAAACGCAGTGACCAGCGCCTCTTCCCGTGCAGCGTCATCATCCAGGCTTGCCGACAGGACCGCTATGCCGTGGGTTGCAAGGACATCCGCCAGAGCCCGGTGGATCTGTCCATGAAACGGGTTAGCAACGCTGGGAAGCAGCAGACCGATGGATAGTGTCTCCCGGCCCGCCCGCCGCAGGCTCCGGGCTGCCATGTCCAGCTGGTAGTGCAGCCGCTGCGCGGCCTCCAGCACTTTCTGGCGGGTTGCATCGGAAACACCGGGCTCATCATTGATGACGCGGGAAACGGTTTTGATGCCCACACCAGCCAAGGCAGCCACATCCCGCATCGTTGGCCTGGCTGTTCCCCCCGCCCCGGAATAGGCCTTTACGCCGCGGTCAATGCTTTCATTTGCGTCGGCCATTGGCGCTGCCGTCTGGTTCACCGTACGTACTTGTAATTTGACGGGCCCATGAATGCTTCGCTGCTCAGCTCCTGTGCCCAGGGGGGATCGGCGCCGGGCCTGGAGCAGGTGATGGCCGCGGCCCTGTTGGCGTAGTCAAGCAGGTTCCGAAGTTCTTGGGGAGAAAGATCCCTCAATTTGTTCCGGGCGTCGGCGCCGAGAAGGTTCCTCATGTCCAGCCAAGCAAGCAGTCCGGCCATGAAGGAATCGCCGGCCCCGACGGTATCAGCCACCTCAACCTTCCGGGCCGGCAACCGTACCACCGTCTGGCCGGTGGCTATGGCCGGACCGACTGCGCCGCAGGTGATGGCCACCATGGCTGGTCCCAGCTCAAGCCATGCCTCCACGGTCTGATCAAGCGTCCTGTACGGGTACAGCCATTCCAGGTCCTCGTCGCTGGCCTTGACGAGATCGCTCGCCGCGACGAAACGCTCGACGTCCCGGCGGGTGTGGTCAGCATCCCCGCTGATCGCGGGTCGGCAGTTCGGGTCGTAGCTGATCGTGGCATGTCTGCGGGCAGCTTCTACGAGCGTGTAGGCAGTGTCGCAGCCCGGAGTGAGGACAGTGGCGATCGAACCAGTGTGGACATGGTGGGAGCTCTCGACTGCTGACAGTGCTGGAAGGGAGTCGCCGTCGAGGTCCCAGCTGATGTCAAAGCTATAGCGGGCGGCTCCAGCACGGTCGAGCGTGGCCATAGCAACGCTCGTCGGGGCAGACCCGCCGACGAGGGCGGCTACCCCATTGGAGATCAGGTGGTCCTCAACCATCCGCCCGTATCGGTCCTCCGCGTAATGCGTAACCAAGTTGGTCGTCATGCCCAGGCGTGCACAGCCGATCGCAACGTTTAGGGGGCTTCCGCCCGGGCGTGTGAGGGCCTCGGTTCCCGCTTCGTATGGGTTACTGATGATGTCCACGAGTGATTCGCCGATGACGGTCAGTTGGCGGGCATGGAGTGGAGTGGGCGGCATTGTGGTTCCTTTCAGGATGGGGCGGCCCGTGCTGGCGGGAGGATTCGTCATCTTCCGTGGTCAGTTCCCCTATTGCCATTCGTGCATTGCTGGTGTCGGCCAATGTGTCGTCGCGCTGGCGGGTTGCCAAGGGCCGAGGGTGGCGATACAGCCGCGGGCGCACAGGAGTCCTGGGGGTCTCCCCCCCCCGCTGGCGAGGAGCCCATTTCGTCTTGAGAAACGGGTACCATGCCTTGACGATTCATGCCCGGTGGGCCGTGGGTGCAGTCTCTAATTGGTCGGCCACGTGCTCCCAGCTGTCGGTGAACATGCCGTAAGCGGTCTTAATCTGGACGCCTACCGGGAGTTCGGGGCACTCGTTCTCGCCGTTGGTTCCCCAGTTGACCCAGCCGGATTGGCGGCGCTGGACAATCTGGAAGGCTCCAGACGGTGCAGACGTCCACCAGATCATGGCTCTGTCGAGTTCCGAGTGGAATTCTGCGGTCTTAGATGCTGGTCCCGGGAAGATGGTTTCGTGAGGCAGGGCTGAGACGTCGACGGGCGCTTCGGTGATGGCCCACTGGCGGTCGGGCAGATCCGCGAGCACGTGTGAGTCTGCCCGGACCCGGGCGAGGCGCTTGCGGATCTCATTGTTGTCCAAGGCGCCTTCCCAACTGCTGAAGAGGCGCCAGTAGAGGTCCCAGTGGGCGGCTTCAATATTGCCGCTGAGTTGGCGGCGGAATTCCTCGAATTTTGCGGTGTTTGAGGTTGAGGTGACGATGGTTTCGTCGACCATTTTTGCGAGTTCGGCCGCGTAAGGGTCCCCGGCGCGGTATCGGGTGCCGCCGTATGCTTGGAAGCGGTCGAAGACGACGTCGCCCTGGCCGGCCTCAAATTCATCGCCGACGGTGATTTTGTTGGTTATTGAGCGCCCGTTGATGACGGTCTGGAAGTCGTCCACACGGTAGCTGCGCGTGAAGTACGGGGTGCCGTGGGTGAATTTCCAGTCGATGGAAAATGTCTTGCCTTTGAGTTCATCGAGCAAGCCGTCCGGGATGGTGCCGTTCATCCGGTAGTGGTGCAGGACCGGGCCTCGTTCAATGATTTCGATGTCGACGGTGGTGTGCTCCGGCGGGTTGATGAGGCCATTCTCGGGTGTGAAGAAGGGCCCGTAGAAGCCGCCGATGGCGTTGTTGCCCGAGGGCAGCAGATCAATGCCTTCCTTCAGGGTTGCGAAGTGGCGCAGGCCCCATTTGGAAGAGCCCGTGCCCTCGGCCGTCCCTGAACACATTTCAAGGTCAAAGTATCCGGTGTCGAGGCGGACAAAGGCGTCGGGTTCAACGGGTTCCCGTTCCGTGATTCCCTCAACGTGTCGAGTTGCCGGCCCGGTCAGCGTGAGTTCGACGCTTCCCTCAAAGGTCGCGACCGTGATGAAGCTTGTCTTGCCGGGCACAGGGTTGGCGCGCAGTCGCTGGCAGGTGAGGGTTTCTCCGGTGTTGGTGGTCGCCGTCCAGAGGTCCTCCTGCAGTTCAGAGTCGACGGTGAAGGTCACAGGTTCGTTGGTCCGGCGGCCGGGAAGGGTGTCCTTCAGGACGATGGTGGGCAGAGCCACGGGCGTTCCTCTCGGTTGATTTGGGGTGCGGGCTGCCTGCCCCACCTTGCTCCCGTAAAAGCCGGGTTTGGTGGCGGGCTGGGCAGGGGTAGCTGTTCTGCTGCGTGGGGAGTAGGTTTATGCCGGTGTCTGGGCGGCGATGGCCCGGGACCACGGCATGCGGAGCGTGCGCTGTTTCAGGCTGTCGATGGCCACTGCCAGGATGATGACGAGGCCCTTGATCAGCAGCTGGGTGAAGAACTGGACGTTCATCAGGATCAGGCCTGTGCTCAGGACGCCGAGAATGACCGAACCGATCAGGGTGCCGTAGATCCGGCCTCGTCCGCCGATAAGACTGGTGCCGCCCAGGACGACTGCGGCAATGGCATCGAGCTCGTAGCCGGTGCCGGCCGTGGGCTGGGCCGAGACTACCCGGGCGGAGAAGATGACGCCTGCGAGCCCGGCGCAGGCCCCGGCGATGACGTAGACGGAGGTGAGGACGCGCTTTACGTTGATGCCGGCGAGTCTGGCGGCCTCGGCGTTGCCGCCAACGGCGTATACGTGCCGGCCGTAGCGTGTGCGCTCCAGGACGAACCACGCCACGATGTAGACGATGACCATGATCACCACGGGGACCGGTATCCCGGCCATGTACCCGTTGCCGACATCCCGGAAATTGAGGGTGTTGGAGACGATGGGCTGCCCGTCGGTCATGGTGTATGCCGCGCCGCGCAGGAATGTCATGGTGCCGAGGGTGACGATGAACGCGGCCAATGACAGGTAGGCGCTGAGCATGCCGTTGATCAGTCCGGCGGCGGCCCCGGTGAGGACGCCGACCAGGATCGCTACGGGTGCAGGCAGTCCGGCAATGCCGGTCATGACCGATGCGACGCCCGCGACGGCCAGGATGGAGCCGACGGAGAGGTCGATGCCGGCGGCGAGAATGACGAATGTCATTCCGGCGGCGAGAATCGCGTTGATCGAGATGGACCGGGCGATGTTGAGCAGGTTGTTGACACTCGCGAAATTTGGCGCGATGACTACCATCAGCGCCACGAGTGCGACCAGGACGACGAGGATGCCGACGCGGTCCCACCAGTACGCGAAGTCGAAGCCGCGACGGGGCGGCGGTGCTGCCTCTGGCCGGACGTCGGCGTCCTGTGAGTTGAGGGCCTTGTTAGTCATGGAATTCTCCGTTTGTCTGTGCTGCAGTACCGGTCGCGTGGGACATAACGTCCTCTTCGCTGGCGGTGCGGGAGTTTAGTTCGTGAACGATCCGGCCGGAGCGCATCACGAGGAGCCGGTCGCTGATGCCGATCGCTTCGGGCAGATCCGACGAGATGACCAGGATTGCTTTGCCGGCCCTGGCCAGGTCATTGATGACTTCGTAGATTTCGCTCTTCGCTCCGATGTCCACACCTCTAGTGGGCTCGTCGAGTATGAGCACGTCGGATTTGCGCATCAGCCAGCGGGCCAGGACCGCTTTTTGTTGGTTGCCGCCCGAAAGTGCGCTGACCGGCAGGCGCAGCGCGTTCTGCCGCAAATGGAGGCGTTCCATCTGCTTTTTCACCGCCGTCCGGATTTTGGCCCGCTGGAGCACCCCGGCGTTAACGTGGCTGCCCAGGGAGCTGACGGCGATGTTGTCCTCCACGGTATGGGACACGAACAACGCCTGGTCTTTGCGGTCCTCGGGAACCATGGCGATTCCCCGGGCGATCGCCTGGGCAGGGCTCGACGCCGATGCCACCTTGCCCTGGACGGTGACCGTTCCGCCGCGGGACCGGTCCGCGCCGAAGATCATCCGTGCAGTTTCGGTGCGCCCGGCCCCGATCAGCCCGGAAAGAGCGACCACTTCGCCCGAGCGCACGTGGAAGCTGACCGGCCCGATGCCGGCTCCGTCGGTGAGCTCCTTGACGTCCAGCATGACGTCTCCTGGGCTGTGCCGGTCGTGGTGGTACAGGTCATCGAGGTTGCGTCCGACCATCATCCGTACGACGTCGGGCGGGCTGATCTCGTTCTTTTCCCGGGTGCCGACGTATGTCCCGTCGCGGAAGACGGTGACCCGGTCGGCAAGTTCCCAGACCTCCTCCATGCGGTGAGAGATGTAGACGAGGCCGACTCCGGAGGCGCGCAGTTCGTTGATGATCGCGAAAAGGTGGAGGGTTTCGGTGCGTGAAAGAGCCGCCGTTGGCTCATCGAGGACGAGGATTCGGGCGTTCTCGCTGACGGCGCGGGCGATTTCAACCATCTGTTGCATGCCGATGCTGAGCTCGCCGAGCTCTCGGCGGGGGTCGACCCGTGCGCCGACCCGGGCGAGCTTTTCCCGGGCCTGGGAGATCATGGCACGCCGGTCCAGTGCTCCGAACCGGGTTACCGGTTCACGTCCGAGGGCCAGATTTTCCGCTACCGTCATCGCCGGAACGGTGTTCAGCTCCTGGTGGATGATGGCGATGCCATGGGACACGGCCTCCTGCGGGGAGCGGATGTCGATTTCGTTGCCGTCCATCAGGATGCGGCCCGAATCGCGGGCAACGTTCCCGGCCAGGATCTTCATCAGGGTCGATTTTCCGGCGCCGTTCTCGCCCATCAGGGCGTGTACTTCACCGGCCCGGAGGTCGAATTGGACGTTGTTCAGCGCGAGCGTGGCAGCAAAGCGTTTCGTGATGCCTTCGAGCTGTAGCAGCTGCTGGGGGGAGGGTGTTGTGGTCATGGTTGCCTATTTTCGGTCCGGCTGTGTGGGGCGGCTTCGGGAGTTCAGCGGCCCCACACAGGGATGGTGGAGCGTTACCAGCCCTTGTATTGGCTAACGGTGTCCCGGGTCACCAGTTCACTCGGAATCAGGATCGTGGTCTCCGTCGGGGGCTTGTTGTCGATGATGTTCTGGGCGACCTCGACGGCCTTGCGGACCATCTCGGCGGGGTTCTGCGTAGCGGTCCCGATGAAGGGCGATCCGGCCTGCTTGAGTTCGGCCACGGACTCCGGGCTTCCGTCCACGCCGGTGACCTTAACAGTGCCGCCCTTGTGGGCCTGCTGGACCGCCAGCACCGCGCCGAGGGCCGAGGGGTCGTTCATGCCGAAGATCCCCTGAACATCCGGGGTGGCAGTGAGCATGTCGGTGGTCACGGCAAGTCCGGAGGCGCGGTCGTTCTTTGAGGCCTGCTGACCGACAACCTTGATGTTGGGGAATTTCTTCACGACGTTCTTGCATCCGGTGATCCGGTCCCGGATCGTCTGGAGCGGGGTTCCGTCCACCATGAGAACGTTGCCCTTGCCGCCCATCTGCTCGAACAGGTACTGGCAGGATTTTTCGCCGGCCTGGACGGCGTTGGTCATCACCACTGCATCGGCGCTCTTGGCCGGGGTGTCCACGGCGATGACGATGATCCCGGCCTGCTTCGCCCGTTCAATCGCCGGCTGGATGCCGCTTTCATCCACGGCACTGATGACGATCAGGTTCACGCCTTGTTGAATGAAGGTGTCGATCTGGGAATTCTGGTTAGCCAGGTCAAGCTGTGCGTCCTGGGTGTTGGACGTCGCTCCGATCTTCGCGGCGGCTTCCTTGGCTCCCTTGTCCATGGCCGAAAAGAAGGGGTTGGACATGTCCTGGACCATGAGCCCGATTTTCTCGATTTTCTTCGGCTTATTGGCAGCGGGCTGCGCGTCGCCGGAGCTGCAGGCGGTCAGGCTGAGCGCGGCCAGTGTTGCGCTGGCGGCGAAGATTGCGGACTTCTTGGCGAGTTGATTCATTGTCGGATCTCCTTTGAACCGGAACCTGCCGGCCGTCGTAAAGCCGGTCAGGTCGGTGAAATAATTGGTTGGTGTTGTGCCGGCTCCCTTTGGGGCCGGGATCTTTCGGTTCGGTTCGAACATGATCACCGTCGGCGGGATCACCTTTTGTCGAACCAGGTTTGCCTCAGCAGCCGCAGGACCGCCGCACGATCAGGTCGGCGCTCACCTCCCGCCGGTCCTCGGGGCGGTAGTCGGGTGTAGGAGCCACACCGCGCCGTTCGGCATCGATTTGTCCGTCAAGGATTCGGGTCAGCGTCTGGGCGGCGAGAACGCCGATGGATTCGCTGTCCTCATCCACCACCGTCAGCGGCGGATCCAGCAAGGGGGCCCAGGCAAACTCGTCAAAGGCAATGAGTGCCACCTGATCGGGAACAGCGATCCCGCGTTGCTGGAGCACGGTGAGGACACCGTGGAGCAGGGGGTTGTTTCCCGCAATGATCGCCCTCGGCAGGGCCTGTCCGGGAGCATCCAGGTAGGCCGATAGCGACCGATGCGCCGATTCGGAGTCGTTTTCGGTCTCCAGCACCCGAAGTGAAGCGCCGTGCTTGGCGGCAGCCTCGCGAAGGCCGCGCTCCCGCTCTGCACGGGTGGACCAGCGGCCCGGATAGGCCAGGAAAAGCCAGTCCGTATAGCCGTGCTGGGCCAGATGCGCTCCGGCTTTCATGCTGGCCGCAAAGTTGTCGGTCAGGATGCTCGGAACTCGAGTCGCGTCCACCGGTGGTGCCGAGTCCACGAACACCACCGGGATGTCCCAGCTTTCGAGGAGTTTGATGTTTTCCGTGCTCAACGTCAGTGTCGTGATGATGCCGGCAGTCCGCGACTGGATCAGGTCCTGAACAGTGGCATCTTCCACCTCGGCCGTGTAGACGCCCTCCGCGGCGATGTCTGCCACGACGGCATTGCGGTTGGATCCGCGCAGGACCCGCTGGATGCCCTTCATGAGGTCCAGGTAGTAGTAGTTTGAGGTACTCGCCGTAATGACGGCGATGGAACTGCGCGTTTTCTTGCGGAGTTCCTGCGCAGCGCGGTTCGGAACGTAACCAAGCTCCCGGGCGGCCTTCAACACGAGCTTCCGGCTCGCGTCCGAGACATCCGCGCCGTTGCTCAACGCCCGGGAAACCGTGTAGGAAGACAGGCCCGTCACTTCGCTCAGGTCCCGCAACGTGGGTTTCTTTGCCATTTGCTCGATCGCCTCCTAATCGTTTAGGGGAAAGGCTCGGCGAACTCTCGTTCGCGTTACCTAAAGGATTAGGGTCAACGATAATGTGATTCTGTGCACACGTCAAGAAGCCGTCATTCACGAAGGCCGCACAGGCCGCAGCGGGGGCTGAAAGCAAGCTGGGGGCCCGTTCAGCCCGGGAGCTTTACGGAAGACCGGTTATCGGCGCCTCCCGGGATTCCTCCACGTGCCCTAACCGATGCGGTTCCCACCCTGCATGGCGGGCAATTGGCTGCGGCTGCATGCAGCAACTTGCGCCAAGGAGCCAATGTCCGCGGCGATCAAGGCGGAGTTGGCCGGGCGTCTGATCCGCGGAAGGTCGCCGATCGGCGCAAACGTATCACGAGTGCTCATGCTGGCAGGGTGTCGAATTCCGCTGTGACGCTGTGACGCTGTGGCGCGGGAAGCAGAGCAGCACCTCCCGGCCCACCACTCGCCGTCGTAGTACATGGAAAACACGGCGCAATGTTTCGAGCCCCGCCGTAGTCTGTTTAGATGCCTCGTTTTGCGCTTGATATTGAGTCCGTTCCCCGCCCCGTCCGTTCGCAGGAGCTGCTGGATGCCGTGAACCACCGGCTCGTCATTGCCGATGGGGCGATGGGCACCATGCTGCAGGGGCGCGAGCTGTCGCTCGAGGACGACTTCCTGGGGCTGGAAGGCTGCAACGAGATCCTCAACGCCACTCGGCCGGATGTCCTCGCGGACATTCATGACGCCTACTTCGCGGTGGGCATCGATGCAGTCGAAACCAACACCTTCGGCGCCAACTGGTCCAACCTCTCGGACTACGGCATCGACGACCGGATCGAAGAGCTTGCGCGCAAGGGCGCGGAGATCGCCCGCGAACGTGCGGAAGCAGCAGAAAAAGCAGACGGACGGATGCGCTGGGTCCTGGGCTCCATGGGGCCGGGCACCAAGCTCCCCAGCCTCGGCCACACCACCTACGACTACCTCAAGCAGACCTTCGCCCTGCAGGCCGAGGGCCTCATCGACGGGGGAGCGGATGCCTTCCTCATCGAAACCAGCCAGGACCTCCTTCAGACCAAAGCCGCGGTCAACGGCTGCAAGCAGGCGATCGTGTCCCGCGGCATCCGGCTCCCGATCTTCGTCGAGGTGACCGTCGAAACCACCGGAACCATGCTGATGGGATCCGAGATCGGCGCGGCCCTCACCGCGCTCGAGCCGCTCGGCGTCGACGCCATCGGCCTGAACTGCGCCACCGGGCCGGACGAGATGAGCGAGCACCTGCGCCACCTGGCGAAGCAGTCCTCCGTGGCAATCGCCTGCATGCCCAACGCTGGCCTGCCCGTCCTCGGTGCCAACGGCGCGCACTATCCGCTCTCACCCACCGAACTCGCCACCGCGCACGAGCAGTTCGTGCGGGAATTCGGCCTGGGCCTGGTGGGCGGATGTTGCGGTACGACGCCGGAGCACATGGCCGCCGTCGTCGAACGTCTTGCGCCCTTGCGCGCCAGCGCCGCTGTCACCAGCGGCGGGAGGGGCGCCGACGGCAGCCGCGTTCCCACCGAGCGTGAAGCGGGCATCGCTTCCCTCTACCACCATGTGAATTTCGACCAGGAGTCCGCGTACCTCGCCATTGGCGAGCGCACCAACGCGAACGGTTCGAAGGCGTTCCGCCAGGCGATGCTCGAAGAGCGCTGGGACGACTGCGTCGACATCGCCCGCGAGCAGGTCCGTGTGGGCGCGCACCTACTCGACGTCTGCATCGACTACGTGGGGCGCGACGGCGTGGCCGACATCAAGGAGGTCGTCTCACGATTCGCGTCGGCCTCCACGCTCCCGCTCGTCATCGACTCCACCGAACCGCCCGTCCTGCAGGCCGGGCTCGAACACATCGGCGGACGCCCGGTGGTCAACTCCGTCAACTATGAGGACGGCGACGGCCCGAACAGCCGCTTCGCGCGCATCATGCCGCTGGTGAAGGAACACGGCACCGCCGTGATCGCCCTGACCATCGACGAGCACGGCCAGGCACGCACCACCGAGGGCAAGGTGGCCATCGCCTCGCGCCTCGTCGACGCCCTGGTGGGCGAATGGGGGATGCGCGTCGAGGACATCATCGTCGACGCCCTGACCTTCCCCATCGCCACCGGCCAGGAAGAAACCCGCCGGGACGCCATCGAAACCATCGAAGCCATCCGCCAGATCACCGCGAAGTACCCCGGCATCAACACAACACTCGGCGTCTCCAACGTGTCCTTCGGCCTGAACCCGGCAGCGCGCATGGCCTTGAACTCGGTGTTCCTGCACGAGGCCGTGCAGGCCGGCCTGACCAGCGGAATCATCGACGCAGCCAAGATCGTGCCGCTCGCCTCACTGCCGGAGGAGCAGCGCAAGGTGGCCCTGGACCTCGTCTGGGACCGCCGCGAATACGACGCCGACGGCAACCTCACGTACGACCCGCTGGCCAGCATGCTGGATCTGTTCGCCGGCGTCGACACCGCAGCGCTGAAGGACCAGCGCGCCGCGGAACTCGCGGCGCTGCCCACCGGCGAGCGCCTGGAGCGGCGCATCATCGACGGCGAAGGCAAGGGCCTCGAAGAGGACCTGGACCTGGCCCGCGCCGAGGGACTAACCCCGCTCGGCATCATCAACGACTATCTGCTCGAAGGCATGAAGGTTGTGGGCGAGCGGTTCGGAGCCGGCGAGATGCAGCTGCCCTTCGTGCTGCAGTCCGCCGAGGTGATGAAGACCGCCGTCGCTCTGCTCGAGCCGCACATGGAGAAGTCGGATGCTTCGGGCAAGGGCACCATGGTGATCGCCACCGTGCGCGGCGATGTGCACGACATCGGCAAGAACCTGGTGGACATCATCCTCACCAACAACGGCTACAAGGTGATCAACCTCGGCATCAAGCAGCCGATCGCCGACATCATCGCGGCGGCCGAGGAACACGACGCCGACGTGATCGGCATGTCCGGCCTGCTCGTGAAGTCCACCGTGGTGATGAAGGAGAACCTCGCGGAGCTGCAGTCCCGTGGCCTCGCGAAGCGGTGGCCGATCATCCTCGGCGGCGCGGCGCTGACCCGCGCCTACGTCGAGCAGGACCTCGCGGGGCAGTTTGAGGGCGAGGTCCGCTACGCGAAGGACGCCTTCGAGGGCCTGTCCCTCATGGAGCCGCTGGTGCAGGTGGCCCGCGGCGCTGACCCCGCGGAGGTCGGCCTGCCCGCCCTGAAGAAGCGGATCCATAAAGGAGGCCCGAAGTTCAAGGTGACCGAGCCGGAGGCAATGCCCGGCCGTTCCGACGTCGCCGCCGACAATCACGTGCCTTCGCCGCCGTTTTGGGGCACCCGCATCGTGCGCGGAGTCTCGCTCCACGACTTCGGGGCGTTCCTCGACGAGCGCGCCACGTTCATGGGGCAGTGGGGGCTCAAGCCGGGCCGCGGCGAGGACGGCGCCTCCTATGAGGAACTGGTGGAACGCGAGGGCCGGCCCCGCCTGCGGTACTGGATGGACCGCATCCTCGGCGAGGGAATGCTTGACGCGTCCGTCGCGTACGGCTACTTCCCGGTGGTTTCCGAGGGGGAACAGGTGGTGGTGCTGCACCACGGGGAGGACCGCGACGGCGTCCTCGGCACCGCAGGCCTGCTCGCCCCCGACGGCGGCTCAGGCGGTCCGCTCGGCACCGAGCGGCTGCGGTTCGACTTCCCGCGCCAGCGCCGCGACCGGCACCTGTGCCTCGCCGACTTCGTGCGCTCGCGCGAATCGGGGCAGGTGGACGTCCTGCCGGTGCAGCTGGTCACCGCCGGCGGCAATGTCGACCAGGTGACTGCCAAGCTCTTCGCCGGCGACCACTACCGCGACTACTACGAGCTCAACGGCCTGGTCATGCAGCTCACCGAGGCGCTCGCGGAATTCTGGCATGCACGCATCCGCTCGGAGCTCGGTTTTGCGGCCGAGGAGCCGAAGGACAAGGCCGGCCTGTTCAAGCTCGACTACCGCGGTGCGCGGTTCTCGCTCGGCTACCCCGCGTGCCCGGACATGGAGGACCGCCGCAAG
This sequence comes from Arthrobacter sp. P1_B11, assembly GCF_056406715.1. NCBI lineage: Bacteria > Bacillati > Actinomycetota > Actinomycetes > Micrococcales > Micrococcaceae > Arthrobacter > Arthrobacter sp. P1_B11. Next base: position 53,225 of record NZ_JBFTZQ010000024.1, on the reverse strand, counting down.
GTAACGGAACTGCTGCGTCCCGAGCGGATGGGCGTGGTCCTGAGCGATGAGCTGATGCTGCACCCCGAACAGTCCACCGATGCGTTCGTGTTCCACCACCCGGAGGCGAAGTACTTCAAGGTGTGAGTTGGTGTCGGTCCCTGCCCTGCGTCGATGGAGCCTGGGTGGAATGAGCCTGCCCGGCCTGCCTGTCCAGGCTGGAGACCGGCTTCACTCGCCGGAGTGCGGCGAGAATGGCCCGCCCCACGACGGCGATTCCGACGATCGTGGTGATGGCACGCAAGGTGTCCCAGCCCGCCGTCGACGTCACCAGCGAGTAGAGCAGGAAGCTGCTGAGGTTGGTGCCCAGCGGCGCGCCCGGCACGTAGGAGATGCCGGTGCCGGCGCCCACCGCGAAGGGCCAGAACCACAGGTTGGTCAGCAGGCCGAACAGGTAGGACGCCAGGATGCCGTAGCCGCACAGCATCCACAGTTCGGCTTTGCCCCGCACCCGCCGGGGAAGCAAGCCGGCCCCCGCGCCCACCCACGCGCAGGCGAAGATCTGGAACGGTGTCCACGGCCCGATGCCACCCCACAAGGCGCTTGAGAGGGCGATGGTGGCGGCGCCGAGGAGCATGCCGAAACGGGCACCGAACGCCCGGCCGGCCAAGATCAGCAGGATAAAGACTGCCTCCACGCCCCCGACGCCGGTGCTCGCCACCCGCACCGCGGAACCTACGGCGGCCAGGACGCCGAGCAACGCCACCGTGTGTGCGGAACGGACCGACCCGTCCATGCAGACAACGACGGCGACGGCGGCGAGCGGCGCAATGGCCAGCGCCGCGTACGGGAGGGCCGCAGCGGCATCCTCCGGAAGGGCCGCCGCCAGCAAAGGCCAGCAGAATGCTGCGAGAGCCAGAAGGTTTGCAGCTGCGAGAACTGCCAGCTCGACGCCCCGCGGCATCCGGATGCGGCGCCGTCTTTCCGCTCCCGGGGAGTCTGCTGGTTCGATGGCCCGCGGCCTTGGTCCGGTACCCGCTTGCCGGGAAAGCGGGAGGGGCGGTTCAGGTGCATTGGCCGGCACAGAAGAGGGCACGACGCCGTCACTCATCTGCAGGATCCGGGCGCCGAGGCCGTGGGAAAAGTCGAGGTCGTGGGTGGCGATCAAGACCGCCGCTCCGTCGTCCGCTGCCGCCCGCAGCGCTGCCGACACTGCTGTGCGCGCCGCAGGATCGAGTCCGCGAGTGGGCTCATCGATCAGGAGTACCTGGGGGTCGTCCATGGTCTGCAGCGCGATGGCAAGGATCCTGCGCTCTCCTGCAGAGAGATCCCGCGGATGCTCATGTCCAATGGGAATCCGGACGTCTCCCCGCAAACGGGCAAGACGAGATGCCGCGGCGCCAAGCGTGGGCTGTCCGCCGTTCTTTCGGCGCGTAAGGCGCCGATCCGCCGCGCGGAGCTCTGCTGCCACCGTATCCCTGGTGAAGAGGTCATCCGAGGCATCCGGGACGAGGGCGACGCGGCCGCCGTCGACCGTTCCGCCGTCGACAGTGCCTTCACCGGCTGTACCCTCACCCAGTGCGAGCGCCACAAGGAGGGACGACTTTCCGGCCCCGTTCGGCCCCACCAGGGCCACCACTTCACATCGGTGCAGGGTCAGGGATGCGTCGCGCACGAGCGACGTGCCCTTGCGGTGCACCGCGAGATTTGTCGCAGTCAGGACGGGCACGTGCCCGGTATCTGCAACGGGCGTTGGATGCGCAACCGTCGGGGAAGCGGATGGTGCAGCACCCGGCACCAGGGCGCCGTCGTCGATGGTCCACCACGAGTCGGCAACCGGGACGAGCCGCTCCGCCCGGTGCTCCGCCACGATGACGCAGACACCGTCGTCGCGGGCGAGGGCGTTGAGCACGGCGATGACGTGTCCGCGTGCCGCGGTGTCAAGGTCGGCCAGTGGCTCGTCAACCAGGAGCAGGGCCGGATGCTCCACCACCGCGGCGGCAATGGCCACGAGCGTTGCCTCACCCGCCGAGAGGGTGCTGACATTCCGGTCCAGCAGCGCCGACACTCCGATATGCTGCGCGACCTCCAGGACCCGGGCCTTGGCGGTCGTGGATGTCATGCCGCGCAGCTCAAGTGCGAGGGCGATTTCGTCCCGGACCCGAGTGGTGGCGAAGGCGGCGCGGGGATTCTGTAATACGACGCCGACGACGCGGGCGGTATCGCGGGGCGGCGCAGTGGCACGGTCCGTTCCGGCGATGCTAACGGTGCCGGAAATTTCTCCACCGTCAACGTGTGAGAGCAGGCCGGCGATGCCTCGCAGGATGGTGGACTTGCCGGAGCCCGTCGGCCCGGTAATGACCGTTATTGACCCGCTCGACGGCGTGAACCCGGCGACGCGCACCTGCGCGTCGCCGATGCGGAACTGTGCGTCCCGGACCAGAAGCGGTGCCTCGGTACCGCGGCCGGGTTGATGGGCTGCCCGGCTCCCGAAGCCGCGCAACTCCAGGGCCGCGGCAACCCGGCCGGCGTGCTCAAGGGTGCGCTCGAGCACGGGCACAAGGGCGCGGGGTCCGAAGCGTTCGCCCCGCAACCGAAAGGCCAGGCGTACGGAGGCCACGGCGTCGGAGAGCGCCGGGAGTGCCGCCCAGGCCACCACGAGCGTCCGGGCCAATCCCTGCAGGGGGCCGCCGCGGGCCAGGTGCACGAAACCGCGGGCCACGTCCACCCAAGCGTTGAGCAGGCCGAAACCGAGGATCATCCCGGCAATCGGCAGGGCGGACAGGACCGCCTCCCGCAGGCCAGGCGCCGTTACCGGACCGAGGAGGACCACATGGGCGTACGGGGCGGGCAGCGGCACCGCCGGCAGACTGAACAGGACCGGCTCACCAATGCCGGCCCCGTTGAAAAGGATGCGGTAGATGACCCGCGCCGCGATGAAGACGGCGGCGAGAGCCGCCGCTGCGCGTAACGGCGCGGGTCGAAAGGTCATGCCGCGGGTGCGGCCGGTGCGCCGTCCACCGTGTAAAGCAGCTCGAGGCTCTGGCCGGGGCTCACCTTCAGGGTGGCGAGGCCTTCCTGCGCGTATGCCCAGGCGCCGGAGGCCGGCTTCACCCAGAGAGCCCAGTAGGCGAAGGCGGCGGGCATCTTGCCGCAGTCTTCCCGGTACGTGCCGCCCTTGTGGGCGATGTCGAAGTCCGCGGCGGGCACACCGTTCACGCGGCAAACCAGTTCCTTGGGATATTGGGCAGTGCCCTCAGTCTTCACCTTTGCCTCCTCGAGCACCTTGGAAGCGGGAGTCGCCGCGTCGACGGGCACGCAAACGGATGTGTCAGCGGCAGCCTGCTTCAGGGCGCCCGAATCGACGATGACCTTCACGCCGGCGCAGGGTCCGGCCGCGGCGCTGGATGAAGCCGTTGCCGTCGACGCCGGGGCAGAGGTACTTGGCTGGGTGGCGGCCGGCGTGGAACAGGCGGCGAGGGTAAACAGGAGACCTGCGGCGGCGAGGGAGCTCGCGGCGGCGGTGCGGATCTTAGTCAAAGTCACGTGTCAAGGGTAGGGCGTTCCTTGTCCGGATCCGGACGCGTTCGCGTTGTGTGACGTTAGGTCTCTCAAATGCGCGGGGGCCACTGACGCAAAAGGGCCGACGGCGGCGGTAAGGCGGGTGCCGTCGTCGACCCTTCCGGGGGCGTTACTAAGCTTCTGACGCGGCCATCTTGACTGCGGACGCATCCTCCGGGGCTTCGGACTGCGCGGCGCCGTACTGCGCGGCGCCCGACGACGGATGTGCTGCGACTGCCGCGGCGTGCTCGGCCAGCACCCCGGTCTGGTGGCGGATCTTCAGGCGGTAGAGCAGGGTCCCGCCAATGATCACGGCGGCCACGAAGATCACGCCGCCCCACTGCAGGTACCACTCGAACGGCGGCACCGAGTTGTAGATCTCCGGCCTCGGCCAGATGAGGTTCACGGTCATGGCCCCGCCCCAGAGGACTGCCAGGATGTTCACGGGCAGTCCCCATTTGCCTGTTGTGAACCCGGCTTCGGACTGCTCATCCCGCAGCGGCCACTGCTTCAGGAGCCGCTTGCGCAGCAGGGGAACCGTGACCAGGAGGTAGGACAGGTAGATCAGGACGATGCTGATGCTGGACAGGATGGTGAAGATGGCCGGCTGCATGACGTTGACCAGCAGCGGGATGACGGCCATGACACCGATCACGATCGCCGCGACCTTCGGGGTCCTGCGGACCGGATCCACCTTGCTGAGCTGCCGGCTGAACGGCAGGTTGTTGTCCCGGGCCATGGCGAACATCATGCGGATGGCAGCGGCGTGGACGGCCAGCGTGCAGACCACCACGGCAACCACGATGCATGCCAGGAACGCCTTGCCGAATGGTCCACCCAGAACGGAGAGCACGATGTGCTGGAGGCCGCCGTCGGCAGCCCCCACCTGCGGGTCGCCCAGGTCCGGTGCGGCCAGGATGCCGAAGAGCAGGATCAGCCCGCCCAGCAGGAACGAGGCAGTGACGGCGCGCAGGATGGCCTTGGGTGCCGTGCGCTTGGGGTCCTTCGTTTCCTCCCCGAGCGAGCTGGCGGTGTCGAAGCCGTACATGACGTAGCCGGACGCCATGGCGCCGATCAGGAAGACGCCGAAGAAGCCGAGATCGTGGCCCTCGCCGAAGCCGTTGGTTTCGAAAAAGACCTCCGGGCCGCGCACAACATGCCAGGCCAGCGCGAGGATCAGCAGGACGGCCGCGGTCAGCTCCACGAAGACGCCGATGCTGTTGATTCTGGTCATCAGCTTCACGCCGAACGCGTTGATGAGGGTGGAGATGGTGATCATGATGGTGGCCAGCACCACGCCATTCATGGCGAAGTCGTAGGGGCCGGTGCCGTCACCGACGAACTGGAAGCCGGACCAGAGCTGCGGCAGGGTGATCTGCAGGGCCAGCGCCACGGATCCGAGCGCCATGATGGAGGAGAGCAGGAGCAGCCAGCCCGCCAGCCAGGACGAGGTCCCCGACGCGAGGCGCTTGGCCCAGTTGTAGACCGATCCCGCAACGGGGTAGCGGCCGGCCAGCTCGGCGAAACAGAGCGCCACCATCAGCTGGCCGACGAAGACGATGGGCCAGGACCAGGCGTACGCCGGGCCGGCCATGGAAAAACCAAAATAGAACAGTTGGAAGACGCCGGTGAGGATGGAGATGTAGCTGACGCCTGCGGCGAAGCTGGCAAACTTGCCGATGCTCCGGTCCAGGGTCTGGGTGTAGCCAAATTCGTCCATGCCGCTTGAATCAATACTCTTGCTGGGTTCCAAAATGTGAACTCCTAAGTCAGAAAAGTACGCTCGATGCAACCCGCGGCCGCCATTGGATGCGGGTGAAATCAATAGCCTCCGGAACTTGCCTCTCAGGCGAAGGACGGACTGAGCTCCACCTCTTTCCTTACAGCGCCACCGGTGTGGCCGGTGCGGATGAGCTCGGCGCAGCGCTCGCCGATCATCATGACGGTGATGTTGGGGTTGACGGTGACGTGTTCAGGCATCACGGAGGCATCCGCCACGCGCAGACCGGTGACGCCCTTGACCCGCAGCTCGGGATCCAGCGGTGACATCCCGTCGTCGGCCGGGCCCATCCGGACCGTGCCCACCGGGTGGTACACGGTGTTGTGGGTCTTGCGGATGTACTCCCGCAGCTCCTCGTCCGTCTGCGCCTCGACGCCGGGGGATAGCTCGCGGCCGGTCCATTCGGCCATGGCGGGCTGGGCGGCGATTTCGCGGGCCTTGCGGACGCCGGCCACCATGACCCGCATGTCGTGGCCTTCGGGATCCGTGAAATAGCGCGGATCCACCATGGGCTTGTCGCGGAAATCGCGGCTGCGCAGCCTGACGGTGCCGCGGGAGCGGGCGTGCGTGACGTTCGGGGTGAGGCTGAAGCCGTTCTCCGTGGTGGGGTAGCCGTGCCGCAGGGTGTTCATGTCGAACGGGACGGAACCGTAGTGCATCATCAGGTCCGGGCGGTCCAGGCCGTCCTCGGTGGGGGTGAAGATGCCGATCTCCCACCATTGGGTGGACGTTTGCACCATGGGCTGCCTGGCCTCGAACTGGACCACGCCTTCGGGGTGGTCCTGCAGGTTTTCGCCCACGCCGGGGGAGTCCACCAGCACCTCGATGCCGTGCTGGGCCAGGTGCGCTGCCGGGCCGATGCCGGAGAGCATCAGCAGTTTAGGGGAGTCGATGGCACCGGTGGAAAGGATGACCTCGCGGTGCGCGGAGAGCCGGTGGGTCCGGCCGAACGCGGAGTCCACCACGTCCACGCCGGTGCAGCGCTTGTCCGCGTCGAACACCAGCTGGCGGGCGCGGAGGCCTGTGAGCAGTGTGAAGTTGTCGCGGTCGACGATCGGGTGGATGTAGGAGACCGAGCTGGACGACCGGGTGCCGTCCGCGCGGCGGTTGATCTGGAAGAAGTTGGCGCCGTTGATCACGGTGGTGCCGGTGTTGAACTTTGTGCGGGGGATGCCCGTCTGTTGGCAGGCGTCCAGGAGCGCGACGCCGGCAGGATCCACCGGGGGCACGTTCATCAGGTGCACGGGCCCTGAGTCCCCGTGGTGGGGTGCGTCCGGCCCGGCATCCTCATTGGTTTCCAGCCGTTTGTAGAGGGGCCAGGCAGCGTCGGCGTTCCAGCCGGTGGCACCGTACTTGGACTCCCATTCGTCCAGGTCCTCCCGGGGTGCCCAGAAGGCGATGCAGGAGTTGTGGCTGGAACAGCCGCCCATCACCTTGGCGCGCGCGTGGCGCATGAAGGAGTTGCCGTTCTCCTGCGGTTCCACCGGATAGTCCCAGTCGTAGCCGGACTCCAGCAGCTCCATCCAGCGGTCCAGCTGCAGGATTTCGGGCAGGTTGCGGTCATCCGGGCCGGCCTCCACGAGGGCCACGGTCACGTCTGGATCCTCGCTCAGCCGGGCGGCGACGGCGGCACCCGCGGATCCGCCGCCGATCACGACGTAGTCGAACCCGCGCTCGGTGACGTCGTCGATGTTGTCGTAGTGCATCTAGTTCTCCTTGCCGTGGTCAGCAAACCAGCCGGTTACCTGCGGGCTGGTGTTCTGGTAGATGTGCTTGGCTTCCTGGTATTCGGCCAGGCCCGTGGGGCCCAGCTCGCGGCCGACGCCGGACTGGCCGAAGCCGCCCCACTCGGCCTGGGGGAGGTAGGGGTGGTAGTCGTTGATCCAGATGGTGCCGTGCCGCAGCCGGGATGCCACGCGCTGCGCCTTGCCGGCATCCTGGGTCCAGACCGCGCCGGCCAACCCGTAAATGGTGTCGTTGGCAGTGACCACGGCCTCGTCCTCGGTGCGGAACGTCTCCACGGTGACCACCGGGCCGAAAGCCTCGTCCACCACCACCGACATTCCCCTCTGGACACGGTCCAGGATGGTGGGCTGGTAGTAGAAACCGCCGTCGTACTTTTCTCCTTGCGGCGCCGCACCGCCGGTCCGCAGCCGCGCACCCTCCTGGATGCCGCGCTGGACATAGGCGTGGACTTTGTCGCGGTGGGCCGCGGAAATCAGCGGCCCGGTTTCGGCGGCGTCGTCAAAGGGGCCGCCCAGCCGGATGTCCCGGGCACGGCGGACCAGCTCGTCCACGAAGCGTTCGGCGATCGATTCCTCCACCACCAGCCGCGCCCCCGCGGAGCAGACCTGCCCGGAGTGGACGAACGCGCCGTTCAGGGCATTGTCGACGGCGGCGTCGAAGTCCGCGTCCGCGAACACCACGTTGGGGTTCTTGCCGCCAAGCTCCAGTGCCACCTTCTTGACGGTGCCGGCGGCGGCCGCCGCGATGCGCTTGCCGGTTTCCAGCCCGCCCGTGAAGGAGACGAGGTCGACGGCGGGGTGTTCGGAGAGCGGGGCGCCCGCCTCCGCGCCGGGGCCGGTCACGAGGTTGGCGACGCCGTCGGGCAGGCCAAGGTCGTGCAGCAGCTGCATTGCCAGGATGCTGGTGGACGGGGTCAGCTCGGAGGGCTTGAGGACGAAGGTGCAGCCGGCGGCCAGCGCGGGCGCGATCTTCCACGCCGCCTGGAGCAGGGGGTAGTTCCACGGGGTGATCAGGCCGCAGACGCCCACGGGTTCGTACACGATTTTGCTGACGACCGTGGGGTTCCCGGCGTCGACCATGCGGCCCGCCTGCTGCCCGGCGAGCCTGCCGAAATACTCGAAGCAGGCGGCAATGTCGTCCATGTCGATGCGGCTTTCGACCATTCGCTTGCCAGTGTCCAGCGACTCGGCGCGGGCGAACTTTTCACGGCGTTCGCGTAGTCCGGCGGCGACCTTGAGCAGGAAGGTGCCGCGCTCGGGTGCCGGCACGGAGGACCAGACGCCGGAGTCGAAGGCTGCACGGGCTGCGGCGATGGCGCGTTCGGCGTCCTCCCTGCCGGCCTCGGACACTGTGGCCACCGACTCGCCATCGGAGGGGTTGCGGATTGCGCGCACAGCGCCGGAGGCGGCTGGCTCCCATGCGCCGTTGATGAACAGGGTCGATGCTGTCTCGGTTCTTGCGATCCGAACGACGTCATGGGCTGGTGTGGCGTAAGTCATACGAGGGACAGTACTGCACATTGAACGAGTGTTCAATACTTTTCTTGAACAGTTGTTCAATGCTACTTATGGAGCTCACTCTGCCCGGTTGCCGGTGGTTCAGGACTCGTGAAGCCGGTGATCCTTGATGGTGCGGTCCTGAAGCGGCGCGAAGGCGATTTGCTCCGTCCGGGCGATGCTTCGCTGGATGGAGGCCTCATCAACGCCGAGAAGCGCCGTCAGCCACATGCCGTTTTGGATGACGACAATGTCAGCCGCCCGCTCCCTGCATGCCTCCCATGAAAGATCGGGTTGGGCGTTGGAAACCAGCGCAGCGAGGCCGTCGAGATAGCGGTCGAAGGCCTCGGCGTTGATCTGTGCATAGCCCTCGTCCGCCTGGGCGAGGGCCCAAAGGTGCAGGCGCAGGGACAGATAGCGGGTGGTCAGCAGATCAGCGGCTGCCACTCGCCGCAGGGCCTGGCGCAGCTGTCGCTCCGGGTCTGACGACGGGTCGGGCGCCACGAGCAGAAGGTCGTGTTCGTCGACCCGGCGCAGGGCTGCCCGTATCAGGCTCGTCTTGTCGTCGTAGTAGTAGTTCACCAGGCCCAGCGCGACGCCGGCTTCGCGGGCCACGGCCCGCATGCTCACACCCGAAATCCCATGGCGGGACAGCAGATCCAGCGCCGCCTCGAGAATGCGCGACTGCCTGTCCATTTGTTCGCCGGAGTTCACGGCATTGGTCCCCATCTGGCCAGACTATTGCCTAACCCGTAACGAGTGCACTTTCCGGGGTCGCATGACCTTGCTTCGAAGTCCCGTCCCACACGCCAAAAGGCACGAAAAGTTGTAGGCGGTCAGGACGTCGACCGCGTGTCGAACGCCGCTGCCGATTCCCGTAGAAGGCGCGCGACGGTGTCCACGGGCATGCTGGCTGACCGCCGGCGGTCGAACCGTCGCAGGACGATGCGTCGCGTGCCCAGTCCAGGGACGTCCAGGACGTCCACCCCGTCATGGCTGACGCCGCTCAATGCCAAGGTGGGTACGATGGCGACACCCTCCCCCGCCGCGACCAGTGCCAGTGCGGTCAGCGTTTCCTGATATTGATGCACCGTCTCCATCTGGGCACCGATGGACTGACGGAGCCGGCCGAGCACCGCAGCGTTGGCGGCTGAGGAGTCGACACCGAGCCAGAGAAGTGGCAGATGCCCAAGGTCGATGTTCTCTGTAGTGAGCAGGGCGCCCGCGGGAACCACCAGTTTCCAGGGCTCGTCCAGCAGGGGCTCCTCGATCATTCCGGCGGAAAGTGAACGCTGGCCGGCCGTCATCGAATCGAGCTCGACCACAACAGCGTCGAGCTCGCGCTGCCGGAGCAGACGTAACAAGTCAGGGAAGTCGTCTTCAATCAGCCGGATCTGCAATTGCGGGTACCGGATGCGCCACTCGGGCAAGCGCGGGATCACCACCGTGCGGACAAAGCTGGTGAATCCGCCCACCCGCACCACCCCCGCGACCTTGGCCCCGCCCTCCATGCGGGCGCGGGCGACGCTGAGGGCGCGTTCGATCTCTTCGCCGGCTTCTGCAACGGCCATGCCGGCGGGTGTCAAAACCGAGCCTTTGGGTGTGCGCACCACCAGCGCATGCCCCGTCTCGTCCTCTAGTTTGCTGAGCTGCTGGGACACGGCCGAGGGCGTGATTCCCAGTTCGTCAGCCGCGGCGAGCACCCCGCCGGTGCGGGCGATCGCAAGGAGAACTCGCAGCCGGCGCGGATCAATATCCATGTTAAGTAGTTCTAAACCACATCTTCAGAGGAATGCAATTGAACTACACGCATGTCGTGCTCATAATTGCTTTTGAAAGCCAAAACCAACAGCGGAAATCCAGACTGGCGGTCCAAGCGAATGAAGCCCTCGCGCGGACGGCGGAGCAAACGCTGATCCAGTGATTCAGTCGGCAATGGCCTCTACCAAAACGCCCACCTATAGCCCGCCAGCTCCACTCCGCCCGGCGGATGGCAACCGGGCACCACCCCTGAAAGGACATCATGGAACTGCTGTTTGAAATTTCCGGCTGGGCAGGCGCGGTTGCGATTCTCAGTGCTTTCCTGGCGGTGTCCATGGGGTGGCTGAAGGCTGGCAAGGGCTTCCAAGCCGCGAATCTCCTGGGTGCCTGTGCCTTCATTATCAATGGCGCCTTCCACGAAGCGTGGCCGTCCGTGGTCACGAATATTGCCTGGTTCCTCATTTCCGCAGTAGCGCTTCTTCGCATGCGGTCCGTACAGGATTCGCCGGCGGCCGCTGCCGAGGCCCCGCAGGTGCAGTTTCCTGGCGTCCCTGACACCACCGGCCAACTGGCCATCGTTGAAGCGCCTCGAGCAGCCAGCTTTACTTAGCCAGCTTTTTCTGAGCGGACGACGGCGGGAAGTCCCGCCGTCGTCCGCTTCATCGCCTGCTTCGCGCCTAAACCTGGCTGCGCGAAGGCGCCCCATCCGCTCTCGGGAATCTGAACTATATTCGGACAAGGGAGAGGACCAGATTGCATCGCAGGAACAGGGAGGCGGATCTCTGAATGGCGGGGATGCCACCAGCAACGGTGGAAGTGAGTGACGCAGTCGTCCAGTGCCTCGTCCGGGACCAGCGGCCCGACCTCGGCGGTCGTCCTTTGGCGCGGGTTGCGAACGGCTGGGACAACGCGACCTTCCGGCTCGGCGAGGACCTGGCCGTGAGGCTGCCGCGCAGGGCGGAGGCCGTTTCGCTAATACTGCATGAGCGGCGCTACCTTCCCGACATAGCCCGCCGCTCCCCGGTTGCGGTTCCTGTGCCCGTCCATGCCGGCCGGCCGACGTCGGACTTTCCTTGGCCTTGGAGCATCGTGCGGTGGGTCCCCGGAGCCGCCGCGGCCGACGTCGGTCCGGCAGACCGCGGGCGGGCCGCTGAGGGCCTGGCCGATTTTCTCCGGTCCCTCCACGTGCCCGCCGAAACATGCGTCCCGATGAATCCGTTCCGCGGCGTGCCGCTGACGGACCGTGACGCTGCGGTGGTGGAACGGCTCGGGGACCGCGAACGCTACCCGCAGGCAGCAGCGCTGAGAGCGGTGTGGGCGCGGACCTGTGCTGCTAAAGCCTGGGATGGTCCGGCGATGATGCTCCACGGGGACCTTCACCCGGGCAATATCCTTCTGGCGGACGACGGCTCGCTGGCTGGGGTCATCGATTTCGGCGACGTCGGGGCAGGGGACCCTGCTGTCGATCTTGCGGTGGGGTGGCTGATGTTCGACGCCGGCGCCCGCCGCCGCTTCATGGACGCCTTTGGCCCCGCAGTGGAACGGGACACCTGGATGAGGGCCCGGGGCTGGGCTCTCATCCTGTCCACCGCCATGCTGAGCAACTCCGACGATAATCCGCGGATGTTCGCTGTCGGAAAGTTCGGGATCAGGCAGATTCTGGAAAGCTGACATTGCCTGGAACTCCGAGGCCGGCGTTATTGTCAGTGCCTGCTGTCATGCTGTGCGTATGGAAGGCAGAGCAGTTGCGGAGACGTTGGAGGCCATGCAGGCCTCCCTTGCTGCGTTGGCTGCATTTGCCGGTCGCGGGGCCGGGAACGTGGCCCCGCCTGGTGCTGATCCTCTTCAGGACGAAGCGGACGCCTGCCTGGACGGTCTGGCTGAGGCGGGCACCATGGAAGCCATGATGGCCGCGCTGAAAGTGCACTTCGCCGCCGGATACGCCCACGCTGCCGCAGCCATGGCGGCCCCGGCGGTTTCGCCGCAGGAGCGCACGGCCCAGGAAATGGCAGTGACAGCAGAGGTGGCCTGTGTCATGACGGTGAGTGAGAGATCGGCAGCGGCGTTACTGGCGGACTCAGCCACCCTGACCACCGGGTTGCCACTGACGTTCGCTGCGCTGCGGGCAGGGAGCATTTCATGGCAGCACGCGCGGGTGATGTGTGATGAAACATCGGGTCTGGACCCTGCCGCGGCTGCTGCCTTGGAGGCTCATTTCCTGGACCCCGAAGCTCCCTTTGCAGCGCGTGGCTGCCCGGCGGGGGAGCTGGTGCCGGGAAGGTTCCGCGCCAAAGCGCGCAGCTGGCGTGAGCGGCACCATCCCGTAAGCATCGAAGCGCGCCACCGCAGGGGTGCGGAAGGCCGCCGGCTGGAATATGTCCCGGACCGGGACGGCATGGCCTGGCTCTCGGCCTATGTGACTGCGGATGTGGCAGCGGCTGTTTGGTCCCGTGCCACGGAAGCGGCGCGTACCCTGCAGGGGCCGACCGAATCCCGGACTCTGACCCAGCTCCGTGCGGACGTCGCCGCTGACTGGCTGCTGGTGGGGGTGGCGGAAGGAACCCCGTCGCCCAAGGCGCAGGTCATGGTGACCGTTCCGGTGTTGTCGCTCTTGGGCACCGGGACGGACCCGGCCACGCTGGACGGGTACGGTCCTATTCCGGCGAGCATGGCCCGCCGGCTGGTCGCGGATGGCGCCGGATCGTTCCTGCGAGTGCTGACCGATCCGGGCAGCGGAGCGCCGCTGGAGATCGGCCGCACCAGCTACCGGGTTCCGAAGGCGATGCGCCAATGGTTGCGGCTTCGGGATGGACGCTGCCCTTTTCCCGGCTGCAACAACCACTCCTTGGATAATGAAGCGGACCACCTGCTGGCTTGGTCCGAGGGAGGCGGCACCGGCATCACCAACCTGGGCCAGCCGTGCCGGAGGCACCACCGACTCAAACACACCTCAGCGTGGAGGCCAGGTGACGCCACCCGGGACCAGCCGCCAAGCTGGATCTCACCCGCGGGACGCTCCTATCCCAGCGAACAACAGGAGTGGGAACCGCCCGACTGGCCGCACGTACTTGCCAGTGCCGCCGGTCCCGGAGAGACCGGGCCACCATTACCGGTGGATCCCTTGCCTGGCTGGGCACTATTCATCGCGGCGTAGGGTTGACTCTCGACGGTCTTGCTGACGTCGACAACCAGCAAAACCTAACCCGTGCCCACCAGAGTGCAGCCACAGCGCGGGGCTAAATCAATGTCGGCGGCGGGGACGTCCCGCCGTCGGCTAGCTCTCCAGCAGCCCGCCGCCGGCCCAGCGCCGGAGCGCGAGCTTTTCTGCGTCGTCGAACTCCATGAGGGCAAGCCGGCACAGCTCTTCAACATTTCTTGTCCACGCGGCAGCGAGGTCCCTGGCCGGCATGTCGTCCGGGAGGGATCCGCCCGCGTACACCACGCCTTGGATCACGAAGTTGACGGCTGAGCGGGACACCGGCTGCCCGGCCGCAACACAGTCGTCCCGGACGGACCGTGCCAGTTCGCTGCGATTGCCTGAGTGCTCGCGCAACTTCGCCTCCAGCGACAGGAAAACCTGACGGAACTGTTCGGACGACAGCGCCGGCACGTCAGTGACCCGGGTGACCTGCTCCTCGATCGCCGGCCGGCCCTCGGGTGCCAGCGCGGAGAGCTCCGGCGAAAACCGCTTGGCGTCCCACACCCAGCCGGGCGACGGCGTGGACGAGTACTGCACGCCCTGGCCGATCTGGGCGATCCAGGCCCCGAACTTGCCGAAGCCGCCCCAGTCGGTCTTGAGCGACGGGTCTGCGGTCAGGGCCCTGTGCGCCGCAACCGCCCCGGTGACCGGGCCCGGCGCAGCCTGCACCAGGGCGCGGACCTCGTCGGCCGCCGCCGTCGCGGATCCTGGGACACCTGGTGCGGTGCGGAGCGGTGCACCAAGTCCGGCAGACGCCACCATGCGGGGGACTCCGGCCGGGGTCCCGTTGAGAATTGCCACGAAGTCGTGGGACTCCACCACGTTATCGGCCATCTCCCGGTACGCGAATGCTACGGCGCCGGCGGCAATGACGGTTGTCATGCGGTCAGCCGCCCGGAACCGCTGGATCAGGGACGTGAAGTCCGCATCCGCCGACGCGATGAAGAATTGCTCGACTTGTGCCGCGCCGGACAGGGCGTCCATCGCGTCCAGCACCAGATTGATGTCGGTGCTGGACTTGCCCCGTTGCGTGAGGGAGGGGCAATCGATCACGCGGAAACCCGCCCGGGTCCAGTACGGCCTGTACTTGGAGTAGACCACCGGATTGAGATAGCAATTGCGGATCAGGAAGCGCCGGGATTCCTCACCTGCGCCGCCATCGGCCAACGCTTCCGTCCAATGTTTGGGATCCTCTGCGAATCTCCTGGCCGCGGCCGGGTCCAATGCCATCAGGCCCGTGTAGACGTTGTCGAAGTCAACGAACATCGCGGCGCGGATGCCGGGCCGCCTGGACTGGTGTTGAGGTTCCGTCATCGGCTCAGTGTGCCAGCAAGAGCGGCGGACAGACCAGATGTGTCCCACACCTTGGCGCCCTTTGAACCGTGGCTTACCCCGCTGGCATTCTCGAGGCGTACTAGTAGACGGAACCTTCGAGGAGTTCCGAGAGCCTGCCGGCGGCGCGCCGGAGTTCCGGAACGCCGGCATTGAGGCCGCCTTCGCTGGCTGTCTCGACGGGACTGGTCAGGGCGATGGATTCGCTGGGGCGGCCACCCCTGTTGGGCACGGCGACGGCTACGGACAAGACGCCGGTGGCCCGCTCATCGGCGGAATAGGCGTAGTCGACCCCTGGTTCCGGCAGGCGCGCCCGAAGCTCGTCGGCCGTGAACGTACTGTCTTCATGCCCGGCTGCGATGGCTGCAGACACCACCTGCTGAAGTTCTTCCTCCGAGACCGAGGCCAGCAGGATCTTCCCGGCCGCCCCCACCGTGAGGGGGAGGCGCTTGCCCAGCGGCAGGTCGTAGCGGAGGGGCGAGTCGCCGTCGACGCGTGCCACGAGGATCCTTTCGAAGCCGAGCCTCGTGTACAGCGATGCCGTTAGCCCGGTCTGGGAGGCCACCTGCTGAAGGATCGGTCGCGCGGCCACGACCAGGGGGTCGTTCTCTAGATAGCTTCGGGCGGCAGGCAGGACCGCCGGCCCTATCCGGTAGGACTTGTCAGTCTGGCTGACCATGCCGAAGTCCTGAAGGACGCGCAGGATCCGCAGCGTGGTCGGCAGGCTCATGCCGCAGGCCCTGGCCAGGTCACTGAGGCGCTGTGGCCGCTCCGCGCGTTGCAGTTCGGCGTAGAGCTCCATTGCCCGTGACAGCGAGCGCATGTTCCCGGACTTCGGGCCGTCCTCGGGAGAGCTGGCTGAGTGTGTCGAAGTCACCGTCATTCTTTCATTGTATGTAACTTCCTTGCGCTTGACAGGGCCTGTGTCGCCTGTCACTATTTCTTCAGGCGCAATATTCTTTCATTCTATGAAATGAACTAACACGGAGCGTAAGAAGGAAAAGATGACAATGGAGTCAGTAGTGACCAAACCAAGGAGCACCAGCCGCGTCGCTCCCTCGGTGCTGACAGGCATCGGTGCGTTCACCGCCGTCGGCGTGTACGTCCTGGTCAGCTCGGTCGGCCTCGGCCTGTGGACATCGCTGGGCCCTGGCCCCGGCCTGTTCCCGTTCGCCATGGGAGGGGTGCTGGTGGCCATGTCAGCTCTCTGGTTGGTCCAGGAGCTTCGCCGGCCGAGCGAGAGGTCCGAGGGGATCGACCGGGGGGTAGTGATCGCCGTCGTGGTCAGCCTCGTTGTTCTGGCGTCGGTCATGGACTTGCTTGGCTTCCAGCTGAGCATGTTCCTGTTCCTGCTGTATCACCTGAAACTGCGCGGCGGCCGGACCTGGGTGTCTTCGCTGATCATCGCCCTCGCCGGAAGCGTCGGCGCGTTCTATGCCTTTAACTACGGCCTCAACGTCGCACTTCCCGTTTCGGCATTCGCTCCGCTGAACTTGATCGGACTCTAATCGTGGACACACTCAACGAACTGCTCGGCGGCTTCGCGGCCGCCATGACATGGCAAAACCTGATCTTCGCCTTCCTGGGCTGCCTGCTGGGCACCATCATCGGAGTCCTTCCCGGCGTCGGCCCCGTAGCAGGCGTGGCACTGCTGATCCCTCTCACCCTGAACCTGGATCCGACCGGCTCGATCATCATGCTGTGTGCCATTTTCTACGGCACCCAGTACGGCGGAACCATCACCAGCGTCCTTTTGAACACACCGGGTGAGGCATCGTCGGCGATCACTACGATCGACGGCTACGCGATGACCAAGCTCGGCAGGGCAGGTGCCGCGTTGACCCTGGCCGCGGTGGGATCCTTCGTTGGCGGAACCATCGCCACCATCGGCTTGGTCGCCGCCGCCAAGCCACTCGGTGAACTGGGCCTGCTCGTCGGCCCGCCGGAGTTCTTCGCACTCATGGTCGTCGGCATCTCCCTGCTGGTTGCCTTGGCCGGCAAGTCAATGGTCAAGGCCCTCATCTCCGGGGCCCTGGGCCTGCTGATCTCCATGGTGGGTATCGACCCTGTCGCCGGCGCCCCTCGCTTCACCTTCGGGATGGACCGGCTCCTGGACGGCGTCAGCTTCGTCGCCGTCATCGTCGGCGTCTTCGGGCTCTCCGAAATCCTGTCCTACCGCAAGAACGCGGAGACCCCCTTGGTGCACGCCCCCGGCATGCGCTCACTGCTCCCGACCCGGGCGGATTGGCGCCGCAGCGCCCCCGCCATGGCCCGGGGCACAGGCGTCGGCTTCGGCCTCGGACTCATTCCAGGCATGACCGGATCGGTGTCGTCCCTCCTGTCTTACGCCGCCGAGAAGAAGTTCTCCCGCTTCCGCCACCAACTCGGCAAAGGCGCGGTGGAAGGAGTGGCCGGCCCCGAAACAGCCAACAACGCACACGCCAACGCCGCCCTGATCCCGCTCTTCACCCTCGGCATCCCGGCATCCCCGACCATCGCCGTGCTGATGGGCGCCTTCCTTCAGCAAGGCCTGACGCCCGGACCCAGCCTGTTCACTGAACACTCCGACATCGCCTGGGCCATCATCGCCAGCCTCTTCATCGGCAACCTGCTACTGCTGCTGCTCAACGTCCCCCTGGTCGGCCTCTGGACCTCTATCCTGCGCGTCCCCACTCCCATCCTGACCGCCCTGATCCTGCTGTTCATGGTCATCGGTGCCTACACCATCAACTTCAGCGTCTTCGACGTCTTCGTCATGATCGGCTTCGGACTCCTCGGCCTGGCCCTGAGGAACCTGGACATCCCACTGGCGCCGATGGTCCTCACCCTGGTGCTGGGCCCGCTGATGGAACGTTCACTGCGCGAATCCCTGGAAATCTCCCAGGGCGACTTCAGCGTCTTCGTCAACCGCCCCATCTCCGCCGTACTGATCGGCCTTGGGGTGCTGATCATCTGCAGTCCGCTGCTGAAGTTCCGCAAGCCCAAGGCCCTCACCGAGGACCCCGAAGCCTAACCCTGCTTTATCCCCTACGTCCGACTACCTACCAACCCACACCTCTCTTCGAAGGAGAAGACCCTTGTCACGCATAAAAATCACCGCAGCCTTCGCCGCTGCAGCCCTCATCGCTCTCACCGGCTGCGGCGCCAACGCCGGCGCCTCCACCGTCTCCGGGGACGACTTCCCCAAGAAGGGCAAGTCCATCGACCTGATCGTGGCCTTCTCCTCTGGCGGTGCCGTGGACACCGCGGCCCGCCTCGTCCAGCCCATTCTGGAAAGAGAACTAGGCACGAACGTCGAGGTCATTAACAAGCCCGGCGCCGGCGGGCAGATCGGCTACACGGCACTGACCAGCGCCAAGCCCGACGGTTACACCATCGGCGCAACGGGCTCCCCGTCGGTCGTCGTCTCACCTCTGGACCCGGCCCGCGGCGCCAAGTACACCCGGGCCAGTTTCCAGCCCCTCGGACGGCAGGTTGTCGATCCGGCCGTCATCGCCGTGCAGCCGGACAGCCCCTACAAGACGCTGAAGGAACTCCTCGACGCCGCCAAGGCCAATCCGAAATCCATGACCGCCAGCACCACCGGACTGCAGACCGGCGAACACTTCGCCCTGGCCCAGATTCAGGAAACCACCGGTTCCGAGTTCGCCCCGGTGCACTTCTCCGATGGCGCATCCCAGGCCACCACCGCGTTCCTTGGCAAGCACGTGGATGTCCTGGTCGCCAACGTCAGCGACGTGACCGACCTGACCAAGCAGGGCAAGGCCCGTGTCCTGGGCATCATGACGGCCGAA
Organism: Arthrobacter sp. P1_B11; assembly: GCF_056406715.1. Lineage (NCBI taxonomy): Bacteria > Bacillati > Actinomycetota > Actinomycetes > Micrococcales > Micrococcaceae > Arthrobacter > Arthrobacter sp. P1_B11. The sequence goes on along the minus strand of NZ_JBFTZQ010000024.1, from coordinate 34,577 downwards.
CGCTCACCCTCGCTGCCGGACGTCCCCACCTTCAAGGAATCCGGCTACGACGTCGAAGCGGGCACCGCCCGCGGATACTCCGCACCCGCCGGGCTCCCTGACGCCGTCGCCAAGAAGCTCGAAGCCGCCCTGCAGAAGGCCATCGAGGACCCTGCCGTCAAGGAAAAGATGAGCGCCCTCGGCCTTCAGACCAGCTACCTCTCAGGCGCCGACTACGAGAAGTTCTGGGCCGGACAGGAAGAGGACTTCAAGAAGGCCCTTCCGCTGGTCCAGAAGAAAAACTAGCCCCTCCTCCTGCCGCCACCCACGGAAGAATTCACCATGACAACGCCCGTCCTTGAAGACACCAACGCGGACTTCGCCCGCCCCGACCGGGCCCTAGTCGAGCGCCTCGCCAAGCTCCCCGCCGCCAACATCGGCGACGCCATGGACCGCCTCGGAGTCGCCGACTCAGCCATCCAGGCCATCTGGCCCGGCGCCCGCCTGGCCGGACCCGCCTTCACCGTCTGGACACGCCCGGGAGACAACCAGGGCATCCACCGCGCCCTGAAGCTCGCCCGACCCGGAGACGTCATCGTCGTTAGCGGCGGCGGGGACGAATCCCGGGCGCTGCTGGGTGAACTGATCGGTGAACGGGCCATCAACCTCGGCCTCGCCGGATTCGCCCTGGACGGCGCGGCCCGCGACGCCGAAGCCCTCGGCGAGATCGGCATGCCCGTCTTTGCCCGAGCCACCACCCCCGCCGGCCCCTACAAGGACGGGCCCTCCCGCTTGGGGACACCCGTCTCCTTCGGAGGTGTCCCCGTCCTGCCCGGAGACATCATCATCGGCGATTCAGACGGCGTCGTCGTCGTCCCCCGGGAACAGGCAGCAACCGTGGCGGAAGCCGCCGAGGCCGTCTTCGCCGACGAAACCGACCGCCGGGCCACCATCGTCGCCTCCCGCCACTAAGCAAGAAAGACACAAACTCATGACAGCATGCACCGTCATCGGTCTCGGAGAAGCAGGGGCAACCTATGCATCAGCCCTGGTCGCAGCAGGCCACAGCGTTACGGGATTTGATCCTGTCGCCCCGTCCACTCCGGCCGGAGTCGTCCGGGCGGCAACCGCCGGCGAGGCCTGCCTCGGCGCGGACATCGTCCTCGTCCTCACCGGGGCGGCCGCCGCGCGAAGCGTGGCCCAGGAATGCCTGCCGGTCCTCCCTGCCGGCAGCTGCTATGCGGACTTCACATCCTCCTCACCCCAGGTGATGCAGGAACTGGGGCGGCTGCCCGGCGCCGCCCTCTTCGCCGACGTCGCCATCCTCGGACCCGTCCCCACCCAGGGTGTAAAGACACCCCTGATGGTCAGCGGCCCCGGCTCACAGGCGGTGGCCCAGCTCCTGTCCCCGCTGGGCGCCGACGTCGACATCGCCGCCGGGGAACCGGGAGCCGCGATGGCCCACAAACTGCTCCGCAGCGTCCTGATGAAAGGCATGGCCTCAGTCGTCGTCGAAGCGGTCACCGCCGGACGGGCCGCCGGGCTGGAAGGCTGGATCCGCACCCAGATCGCCGGGCAACTCGCCGGCGACGGCCAGGCAGTCATCGACAGGTTCCTGACCGGCACCACCAAACACGCCCTGCGCCGCTCCAAGGAAATGCAGGACACCGCCAGCTATCTCTCCGAGCTCGGAGTACCCGCCGAAATGACGGCGGCCTCAGCCACCGCCATGACACGCATGGCCCAGGAAACGGCGCCGATGGCGCCGGCCTTGCGCTGACCCCGGCATCGGGCAGAATCATTTACAGGAACCAACGATGAACCTTCTAGTACGAAATTCCCTGTCAGGAGCAGCAGCATGATCGGCATCTGGGCCCTTGGGGCCTACCTGGCCGTCATCCTGCTCTGGACGACACTGATCAAACGCAGCGTCGGAGAAGCCATGATCCTCGGCTTCCTGGCCGTGCTCCCGTTCACGGGAGCCGCCGCGGCACAGATCGGCTGGTCCTCCCTGTACTCGGCCGCCACGGACGAAATCGTCTACGCCACCATGGCGTTCGTCTTCATGGGATACCTGCTCGACAAAACCGGCGTGCTGGACAGGCTCATCGACCTGCTGAACTCCCTGATCGGCGGCGTCAAGGGGGGCCCCGCCTGGGTGTCCACCGTGGCGTCCGCCGGTCTGGGCGGGGTCGTGCACAACCAGGCTGCCATCGCCGCGACCGTCGGCTCGGTGACCATCCCCTGGATGGAGAAATCCCGGCTCGACAAGCCCTCGGCCGCGACGCTCGTGGCCGGAAACGCCGGAATGGGCAYCACCTTCCCTTTCAGTGCCTCCATGTTCGTCCTCGTCGGGTCCGCCACCGTCGGCCCCCTGCTGAACGTCAATTCGCTCGTTCTTCCCCTGCTCATCGGCGGTCTGTGGTGCTTCCTGCACCGGCTGATTGTCACCTGGCTGCTGATCCGCAAGAGCGGGATGACGCCGCTGGACCCCGCACACCGGCTGACTGCCCGGATAGCCTTTGGGCGTGGCTGGGCCACCCTGCTGCTGTTCATTGTGGTGGCCATCCCGCTGATCATCACCTCCGGCGCCATCGCCACGGCACTGTCGGAGTGGACCGGAGGCGACATCACCAAAACCGTCAGCGTCATCGTCTGGATCCCGGTCGTCCTCCTCATCACCGGGGCCCTGCTGGGCAGGAAACAGCTTCCGGGCAGCGGCCGCGCCTGGTGGGCCCTGCTGCGGGAGTCCTCCCCGAGGTTCGGCATTGTGGGGATAACGGTAGTTTTCGCCTTTGCCGGGGCCAACGCCCTCGCCGCCACCGGGCTGCCAAAACAGATGACGGCGCTGCTCAACCAGCTGAACCTGCCCCTGTGGCTCCTCGCGATCCTCATCGGGCTGATCGTCATCGCCGTCGCCGCGCCGCTCTCCGCCACGGCCACGATGGCCGCCGTCGGAACCGTGGGCGTCGCCACCCTCGTTGCCGCCGGCGTCCCGGCGACCACCGCCGCCGTCGCCGTGCTGATCTTCTCTTCCTGCGAAGCGGCGGTTCCCCCTGGAGGCGCGCCGCTCTACGTCGCCTGCGGCATCGCTGATGTGGACCCGCTCAAGACCTTCGCCCGCCTGCTCACCCACTATGCCCTGCCGCTGCTGGGAATCGGCGTGCTGATCATCGTCGGCATTCTGCCGATCTAAAGGAACCAAGACATGCACCAGACCAGACGAGCCATCGAAGCCATCTTCGTCCTGACCCTCGCTGCACTCCTCCTTGGCGGCATTCTGTTCGTGGCAGGCCAGGCCATCGCCCTCACCACCGGCCAAGGCGATTGGCTGGGATTCTTCAACGAATCCATCAAACCCCCGCTGTGCATCGCGGCCTCCGTGTGCGCCGTCGCCGGCTTCCTCCTCAGCTACAAGCACCCCCAGAAACAGGGACAGACACGGCAGGAAGCAACCACACGATGACAAACCCGACCGGCGACGGCACCTACCCGAGGTTCGCCGAACTGCTCGAAAGGGAAGGCCGGCTTGCCGGGACATCCTGGGGATTGTTTCCCGAACCGGACCGCGGAACGCCATCCTTCATCGTCCAGGACACCATCCTGGAAGCCAGGAGCTGCATCAGGACCGGCACGGTCTTCGGCCTCGACTACCCAGCCGACGCCTTCGATCCCGGAATGTCACTCAAACGCAGTGCACCGCGCCACACGATCTACTCCTCCCATCCTGCCCACCGCGACGACTACCTGGACGGGTACTACCTCCAGGGATCTACCCAGATCGACGGACTGCGCCACCGCCGGGCGGACGACGTCGGCTTTTACAACGGCACCCCGGATGACCGGATTAGGGAAGGCACGCCGGACCTCGGCATTCAAGAATGGGCAGACAAACCCATTGCCGGCAGGGGAGTGCTGATAGACCTCGAGGGATATCGCGCCGGCCAGGGTTCTCCCATCGACCATGCTGGAGGCGAACCGCTCGGCCTTGACCTGATCCAGGCGGCAGCCGAGGCCCAGTCCGTCAGCCTCCGGCCGGGCGACATCGTCATGCTCCACACCGGCTGGTGCGAATGGTTCCTGGACCTGACACTGGAGGACAAACAACGGACCCGTGACAGCCGGCGGGCCACCGGCGTCGGTCAGTCACAGGAGTTTGTCGCCTGGGCGTGGGACCACCGGGTCGCGCTCCTTGCCGCCGACAACTTTGCTCTCGAATGCCTACCCCCGGTCCCAGCAAGCCCCTTCCTTAGCAGTGCCCCCCACGACCACGGCATGATGCACCAGCAACTCCTCGCCAAACTCGGCATGCCCCTAGGCGAACTATGGCGGCTCGGACCCCTCAGTCGATACATGAAAAGCGCCGGCAACTGGGACGCGTTCATCAGCATCAAGCCTCTGAACATCACCGGAGGAACCGGTTCACCCGCCAACGCCACCGCGTTTATGTGATTCCGGTTGAAGAGGCAGAGCGCACGGAACTGGACCAATGGCGCGACCTCAGCCTCAGGCCGGGCATCGACGGCTGAGGTGCAGCCGTCAAAGAGTCCTGGACACTCACACCAGCGGCCACGGGTACCGCATGCCGGTGCGGTCAACCGGCAGCACCCTTTCGTGCAGCATGCGCCGCACCCGGCGCTGCAGTGCGGTGACCTCCGCGTCGTCGAGGAGCTCGGCCACCTCGACAGGCACGGCCTCCGCGAGCGGAGCGATGTCCTCGAGCAGGGCGCCGTGGATGGGTTCACCCGCGAAGTCCCAGATCACGGTGCGCAGCTTGAACGCTGCCGAGAAGCACAGCCCGTGGTCTATGCCCCACACCCGTCCGTCATGGCCGCGCAGCACGTGCCCGCTCTTGCGGTCGGTGTTGTTGGCGATGTAATCGAACAGGGCGATCTGGGACAGGTCGCGATGGGTCTCTGGTGCGTCGGCATACAGAGTGAAGTAATGCTCGCTGAAGTCGCACTCGATGAACCACTGAAGCGAACCGATCCCCAACGGGGCGTCCTCGCGAATCACCGTCAGCGGCACGATTCCCCACTCCAGGGCCTCGCTGAGCAGGTACGCCGCGCGTTCCCGACGGTACAGTCCGGGCTCGAAATCGGACAGCGGCCGTTCCCCGGTTTCCGGCTTGTAGACCGCCCGAGCGGAGTCGTCCCCATAGGAGACCTGAACAAGGAACGTCTCGTTGCTGCTGCGCGGGAGGCGTCCGAGCAGCTCGACGCGTCCCGCGCCGAGCAGTGTCACCTCCCGCCCCGACACCCGCTATCCCGCCCTCAGCCCACTGAGGGGTTCCGACGTCGAATTCACCATGAGCACAGCGGGCGCCTGGCCCTCCACATACGCGATGGCCGAAACCGACCCCGGGCTGATGGCGATCCGCTGGAAGAGGTCCAGGTGCGTGCCCAGGGCGTGGGCCACAGCGGCCTTGATGGGATCTGCGTGGGAGAAGCATACGACGACGCCCCCGGCGTGGGCTGCGCACAGTGCCTCGAGCGCCCCGACGATCCGCGCCTGCATTTGCGTGAAACTCTCGCCGCCTGGGAAGCGGAAGGCCGACGGACTGTGCTGCACGGTCTGCCACTGCGGCAGGCCCGCCAGTTCGGCGAGCTGGACGCCGGTCCACTCGCCGAAGTCGCACTCGATGAGGCCGGCGTCCTCTTGCACCGCCAGTCCGGTGCGGGCTGCCGCGGGCTCCGCTGTCTCACGGGTGCGCTCCAGCGGCGAGGAGTAGACGCCATCGACCGGAAGGCCCGCGAGCCGTTCCGCGACCCGGTCAGCCTGGGCCCGGCCCCGGTCGGACAGATGCAATCCCGGGGCCCGCCCCGGCAGGACCTTGCCCGTGGTGGGCGTTTCCCCGTGGCGCACCAGCAGGAGAAGGGTTCTCTGCGGTCCCGACGGTGGTGCCGGTGGTGCCGCCGGCGCTGCTGCAGTCATCAGGATCAAGCGTAGCGGCAGGGGCCCCGACCGGGAATCGGAAGAATTTGCTCGATTCCCCGCACGTTCGAGGACTACCGTAGAGAGGTGAGTGACCGTCCCGATATCTTCACTGTTGGCGAACTGCGTGCAGCCGGCCACGTCCACAAGGACCTGCGCCACGAAATCCGCGACAACCTCCTCGCTGCGCTCGCCGCCGGCCGCGATCCGTGGCCCGGGATGTTCGGTTTCAGCCGGACCGTCCTTCCCCAGCTCGAGCGTGCCCTGATCGCCGGCCACGACGTCGTCCTGCTCGGCGAACGGGGACAGGGCAAAACACGGCTGCTCCGCACGCTTGCCGGGCTGCTGGACGAGTGGTCGCCAGTGATCGAGGAATCGGAGCTGAACGAACACCCGTACGAACCGATCACGGAGCACTCCCGAGCCCGCGCCATCACCGAAGGGGACCGGCTGCGGGTGGCGTGGCGGCACCGCTCGGAACGTTACGTCGAAAAGCTCGCGACGCCGGACACTTCCGTCGCCGACCTCATCGGCGACGTCGACCCGATGCGGGTGGCCGAAGGCCGCCGTCTCGGGGACCCGGAAACCATCCACTACGGTCTTGTCCCGCGCTCCAACCGCGGGATCATCGCCATCAACGAGCTGCCCGACCTCGCCGAGCGGATCCAGGTGGCCATGCTCAACGTGATGGAGGAGCGCGATATCCAGATCCGCGGCTACGTGCTGCGGCTGCCGCTCGACGTGCTCGTCGTCGCGTCTGCCAACCCTGAGGACTACACGAACCGCGGCCGGATCATCACGCCCCTGAAGGACCGCTTCGGCGCCGAGATCCGCACCCACTACCCGATAGAGCTCGACGACGAGGTTTCCGTAATCCGGCAAGAGGGGCGGCTGGTGGCCGATGTCCCGCCCGTCATCCTCGAGATCCTGGCCCGCTATACACGAGCACTGCGGCAGTCCCCGGCCATCAACCAGACCTCCGGGGTTTCCGCGCGGTTCCCCATTGCGGGCGCCGAAACGGTGGCCGCCGCGGCCCTGCGCCGGGCCAGTATGCGCGGGGAGGACGAGGCCGTCGCCCGGATCGTCGACCTGGAGGCCGCAGCGGAAGTCCTCACGGGGAAGCTTGAGTTCGAGTCCGGTGAGGAAGGGCGTGAACAAGGCGTCCTTGACCACCTCCTGCGCACCGCCACCGCCGAAGCGGTGCGGGCGCACTTTAAGGGTCTCGATATGGCCCCACTTGTGGCTGCGCTCGACGGCCACAAGACCGTAACTACCGGGGAACAGGTCACCGCGCGGGAGTTCCTCCAAAACCTCCCGTCCCTTAACGGTTCCCGCCTTTACGACCAGATCAGTGAGCGCCTGGGCGCGAAAAGCGACGGGCAGCGGGCTGCCGCCGTCGAACTTGCATTGGAAGGTCTCTACCTCGCCCGGCGGATCTCCAAGGAGTCCGACGACGAGGCGACGACCTACGGCTAGGTACAGGAGGGGTCATGGGCGTTCACAACCGGTCCTCCAAATACGGCCGGTACACCGGAGGGCCGGATCCGCTCGCCCCGCCGGTGGACCTGGCGGAGGCACTTGACGCCGTCGCCGAGGACGTCATGGCAGGCTACTCGCCCCGGCACGCCCTGCAGGAGTTCCTGCGGCGCGGCGGCCGGAACCGGGAAGGGCTCGACGACCTCGCCCGGCGCGTTCAACAGCGCCGGAGTGAACTGCTTAGCCATCACCGGCTGGACGGCACCCTCAGCGAGGTCCAGAAGCTGCTCGACACCGCGGTGCTGGAGGAGCGCAAGCAGCTCGCCCGCGACGCCATGATGGACAACACCGACCGTGCCTTCCGGGAGCTGCAACTGCAGAACCTGCCCCGATCCACGGCAGCAGCGGTCAACGAACTCGCCTCCTATGACTGGCAGTCGAGCGCCGCCCGGGAAGCCTACGAGAGGATCAAGGACCTGCTGGGCCGCGAAATGCTTGACCAGCGGTTCGCCGGCATGAAACAGGCGCTCGAGAACGCCACCGATGAGGACCGCGCAGCCGTGAGCGAGATGCTGCGCGACCTCAACGAGCTGCTCGGCAAACACCGGCGCGGTGAGGACACCGACGCGGACTTCCAGGAGTTCATGGCCCGGCACGGCCAGTTCTTTTCGGAAAATCCACAATCAGTCGAGGAGCTGGTGGACGCCCTCGCCCAGCGGGCTGCTGCCGCCCAGCGGCTCCTGCAATCCATGTCCCCGGAGCAGCGCGATGAGCTGATGCGGCTGTCCGCCCAGGCGTTCGGCTCGCCCGAACTCATGGCCCAGCTCGGTCAACTCGACTCCAGCCTGCGCGCCCTGCGCCCCGGCGAGGACTGGAGCGGCTCCGAACGTTTCGAGGGTCAGGAAGGACTCGGGCTGGGCGACGGCACCGGCGTGCTCCAGGACATCGCCGAACTCGACGAGCTGGCCGAACAGCTCTCCCAGTCGTACAACGGGTCGCGCCTTGACGACCTGGACCTCGATGCCCTCGCCCGCCAACTCGGACAGAATGCTTCCGTGACGGCCCGCACCCTCGCCGAAATCGAGCGGGCGATGCAGGACGGCGGCTACTTGCGCCGCGGGGCCGACGGCGACCTTAGGTTGTCGCCGCAGGCCATGCGACGGCTCGGCAGGTCGCTGTTGCGGGACACCGCCAGGCAATTGTCCGGCCGGCAGGGGCGCCGCGACGCGCGCGTCGCCGGGGCGGCCGGCGAGCAGACCGGGTCCAGCCGCCAGTGGGAGTTCGGCGACGCAGAGCCGTGGGACGTTACCCGTACCATGACCAACGCGATCCGCCGGACCATTGCCGACGGCGGTGATCCCAGCCGCGGCCTGCGCCTTGGCGCTGGTGACATCGAGGTGACGGAGACGGAGGCGCGCACGCAGGCCGCCGTCGTGCTGCTCGCCGACGTGTCGTTCTCGATGGCCGCCGAGGGGCGATGGGTGCCCATGAAACGCACCGCCCTCGCCTTGCACCACCTCGTCTCAACCCGGTTCCGCGGGGACCGGCTGCAGCTGATCACGTTCGGCCGCTACGCCCAGTCCATGGACATCGGCGAGCTCACGGCCCTTCCGGCCCTGCGGGAGCAGGGAACCAATCTGCATCACGGTTTGCTGTTGGCTGGCCGTTTCTTCCGCAAGCACCCTTCGATGCAGCCCGTCCTCCTCGTGGTGACCGACGGCGAGCCCACGGCGCACCTGTTGCCCGACGGCGAGTCGTGGTTCTGCTGGCCGCCGGACCCGGAAACCATCCGCGCCACGGTCGCCGAGCTGGACCGCCTAGGGCGTGCCGGCACCCAAGCAACGTTCTTCCGGCTCGGCGATGACCCAGGCCTCGAAACGTTCGTCCAGCGTATGGTCCGCCGGATCGACGGCCGGGTCGTTGCGCCCGAGGCCGGGGACCTGGGGGCTGCCGTTGTGGGGGAGTACCTCCGCGCCCACTTCCGCGGCCGCGCCTACGACGACACCGACTGGGCGGTTTAGAACTTCGCCCCGGACCGTCTACGCATGTGCATTGGCAGGAACGACTGAAGGGCCCATATCGCAGGCCGAAGCGGGTTCGCGGTATCGTTCAGCACCCGGCAAGCAGGCGCCGGACTGATGTCCCGTAAATTCCGTTTGGCATCCTCCCGGATTCTGCGAAACCGATGTAATTTGCCCCTGCGCCGATGCGGTTTGCAAAGAACCGATGCTGATTGCTGGTTCAGCGGCGTTGCCCTTGCGCAGGATCCGCAGGAGGCCAGTGACCGAGATGAGGAACCAGACGATGTTGGTCACTACGGAGGGCCAGGCGCCGTGGTAGGCGCCGTTGATGATGAAGGCGAATGAACCTAGGAGATTGCCCACTTGGAAGCGCCGTCCCGTCCGGACCCAGCCCATGGATACGGACAGGTAGGCGGTCAACATCACTGCTGCTCCAGTCCATCCCGCGATCTCGGACAGCACGTCCATGGTTCTCCTTCTGCTTTCTTTGTGTTCTTCAGGGCTGGCGGGAGCAATGCCAGGGCTTGAGGGGGTTGCGTGAACGTTATGTTCACTCCGTGAACGTTCAGCTAATTGTGGCACGGCAAAAGGCCGGATTCAACGCCGGCGCCTGCTTACCCCCCGCTTAAAACCTCTTTAACCTGAGGGCGGCCGGTCCGCCTGGCGGCGTGCTTCAGTTCGCCGGCGATGGGCCTGCTCGACCAGTTCAATCATCCACGGACGGTGCCCGCGGTGGAACGCCATCCCTTCAGGCAGTCCCTGGACGGAGGGGACGGAGTTGGCAATATCGATAGTGATGCGGCCACCGCCCAGCGGAGCGTTGGTGATGTGCAGGTCCCCATACGACTCCGGAAGAACGGGATCCATCCATACGCCGCCGGCGGAAACGACCGGGTCATACCGCATCAGGCTGGTCACGAGCTGGATCGGGGCGGTCGCTGCCCAGGCCTGCGGCGAGCACGCCGTTGGATAGGGCACGGGTGTGGCGAGCTGCTCCCGGCTGAAGCCGCAGAACAGCTCGGGGAGGCGGCCGTCGGAGTGCTCGGCCGCATCCATCATGCCGGTGGCGATCCGTTGCGCCTCGGCCACGAAGCCGTAGCGGAGGAGTCCGGCGGCGACGATTGCGTTGTCGTGGGGCCAGACCGATCCGTTGTGGTAGCTGGCGGGGTTGTACGCGCCCATGTCGCTGGCCAAAGTACGTACGCCCCAGCCGCTGAACATTTCCGGGGACATCAGGCGTTCCGCCACCTGCGGGGCCTTGTCCTCGTCAATAAGGCCCTGCAACAGGCAGTGCCCCATGTTCGAAGCGCACGCGTCGACCTGCCGCTTCTTGCCGTCGAGGGCGATGGCATAGTACCCGCGTTCAGGTATCCAGAACTGCTCGTTGAACTGTTTCTTCAGCCGCGCCGCCCGGTCGGCGAGTTCGTTCGCAAAAGCCGTGTCCCCGGCGTCGTACGCCAGCCACGCGCGCGACAGATACGCGACGTAGACGTAGGCCTGGACCTCGCAGAGTGCGATGGGCGGCTCGGCCAGGGTTCCGTCGGCGAAGTTGATGCCATCCCAGGAATCCTTCCAGCCCTGGTTGATCAGCCCCTGGTCATTGAGGCGCTGGTACTCGACGAAGCCGTCGCCGTCCCTGTCCCCGTAGTTCATGATCCACTCCAGCGCACGGTCCGCATGGGGCAGCAGGGCAGCTATGGTATCCGCGGCGAATCCCCAGCGGCTGACCGCCCCGAGCACCATCAGGAACAGGGGCGTCGCATCGACGCTGCCGTAGTAGTTTGATTTGCCGCCCAGAGATAGCCCGCTGGAAACGTCGAGCCGGACCTCGTGGAGGATCTTGCCCGGTTCCTCCTCGGTCATCGGGTCCACCACGGTTCCCTGGCGGTCTGCCAGGGTCTGTAACGTGCCCAGGGCCAGGGACGGGTCCACCGGCATCGCCATTACCGAAGCCCACAGCGAGTCCCTGCCGAACAGGGTCATGAACCACGGCGCGCCAGCGGCCACCACGACACGTTCCGGATGATTGGGGTCCTCGATCCGAAGAGCGCCCAAATCGTCGTAGCTGCGACGCAGGGTCCTTTCTATCGAGCGGTTCCCCATCTGCAGGACCGGAATCTTCGCCACCCAATCCCGTCGGCGCCGGTCCCGGGGGGACAATCCCTCCCCGTCAGAATGGACAAATGCCGTCGCGGAACCGGCTCCCTCGGTGCTGGGCAGCACGGTCAGGACTGTGCTCCAGTGTCCGTGCGACGGGACGGACACCCGGTACGTCACGGTATCCGCCGAAATGTCCGCACCGGGGGCTTGGACAACCACGCCCTTCCGGACGTCCTGCCAGACGCCCCGAACGGTGAGAGCGTCGGCGTCGGCCTGGCGGCTTTCTTCCCAGCGCCGCTGGATCCGTGCCTCTTTGACCTCGAAGAGGTCCGCGAAGTCCGCCTCGATCCTCAGTGCTATTACGCAGTCGGCCGGTTCCAGGGAGTAGTTGCGAACGGTGACCTGCTCCTGGATGCCGGCCCCCACTTCCCGCAGGCGCTCCACGATCAGGGGGCTGTCGGCGTAGCCGTCTGAGCGGGGAACCCGTCCGACAAACAGCGCCCGGTACGGCTCCTTCGTTTCGGCCGCCAGCGGCTCAAGCGGCTGGCCGTCAACCGTAAGGCTCCAGCCCGAGAGGATGCGGGCGTCTTGCACGAAGAGGCCATGGGGATGTTCGGCACGGATGTCCCCGTTCGGCAAAGAAATGCAAAAGGATGAACCCTCGACCAACGTGACCGTCCCGGCCCCCAGCGGGCCGGCCGCCGTATCAGCATTCCACCCAGCCATCGAGGCCACCTCCGAGCAACTAGCGACAGCGTGCCGTCACCTGTGAGTCCTGCGGCTGCCCGCGCCGCCGTTTCTCCGACCGACGCTACGCTTGCTGGCTCCCCCAAGCTAGGGGCTGGCGTCGGTAGTGCTTTGCGAGGTTAGCGTGGGTGACATTGGATGCTGATTTCTCTATTCGCCGTACATCAGACCAAGGAGGAATGCATCCAATTCCTTGCTGACGCTCCGGGAGGATTCGGTGCCGCCGGAGGCATCAATCTCGTCGCCCTCCAGGCATAGGCCCACCCACGGCAGGCACGTTAGCTGAGGGGAGCGACGGTGTGCCTGCACGTCCGTTTCAACCTGGCGCGGGGAAGCAGCAGCCGCGGCGAACGTGCGGACCGGGTGCTTCTGGCCGATGGCGACGGCCCGATGAATGATCGACATGATGTCTTCCTTTCTGACTGTGCCGCGGGGAACGTCTATGTTCTCTCGGCGGACATTTACGGGGAGCGGGGTCTAAGATAATTGAACGTGACGTTCATTTTTCGAACGACTGCGTTTCATTGTGGCATGGCTCACCTTGGGAATCAATGCCCTTCCGGAGAATCCTGCTTGCGCCACCGAACGAAACGCTAGGGTTCTGCAGATCTTGCCAAAATCGGCAGGCAAAATGATTGGAAGAGCTATGCAACTTGAAGGCAAGACCGCCCTGATCACCGGCGGGGGACGCGGAATAGGCCGCGGTATCGTGGACCGCTACCTGGAGGAAGGAGCCCAAGTCGCCGTGGTCCAACGCCAGCCACTCGAGCCCGCCCTCGAGGGGCACCCGGGCCTTCTCGGCATCCAGGCGGACCTGAGCGTCCCGTCCGCTGCAGCTGAGGTTGTCGATGGCACAGCTTCGCACTTCGGCGGCATCGACATCCTGGTCAACAACGCCGGGATCATGTTTGAGCGCAGCGTCTCCGAAATCCTGCCGGCCGAGTGGGATCTGATGATGGCCCTGAATATGCGGGCGCCGCTGTTTCTGGCCCAAGCCGCGTTACCGCACATGCGCCGGCGAGGCGGGGGAAGCATCATCAATATCGGCTCCATCGAAGGTCTGGCCGCCAACCCCGGCCATGCCGCCTACTGTGCGTCCAAAGCCGGCATTCACGGGATGACCCGCGCCATGGCGGTGGACCTGGGTGCGGACAATATCCGGTGCAATGCGATTGCGCCAGGATGGATTGCTTCCGAACTGAGCGAAGCCTACCTGGCCTCCCAGCCCGACCCGGCAGCCGCATACAGGGCCCTGGATCGCCTACACCCTGTGGGGCGCATAGGGCGCCCCGCCGACGTCGGCGACCTCGCCGTTTTTCTGGCAAGCGACAGGTCCAGTTTCATGACCGGGGAGATCATAGTGCTCGACGGTGGCAGGACAGCAAAGCTGTCCCTGCCATTTTGAAGCGGCCGGCACCCGAAAGGCGCGGGTCCTCCAAGAATGCCCGGCCCGCCCGCCCGGCAGGCGTCGTGCCTGGCCTTCAGTCCGCTCCTGGGGCCGCCTTGATGACCAGGGCTTTATCGAGCCTGCAGATCATGACTCTTCCCAGGCCGGCATCCTGGATCATCCAGAAGACGCTGCGGTCTATGGCAATCATGTCTATCCTCCCGGAGATGGCGCTTCCGTCACTCCGAAGCACGCGAACAGCGTCACCCCGGGAGAGATGGGACCAATCCGGTACTGGCCGGGAAGGAAGGGCCGTTCTGCGGGTAAGGTTCCTGGGCCCTCTTGGAGTCACCTTCAGGTCTGGGGAAGCTGATTGCAGTGCTTGATGTCGCATGATGGCCGTCCGTTGGGGCTCGCTCTCGAATCCTGATTCGGCTGATGGGGGCAGTGGGCTTGAACGCGGTCGCCGTTGACGGCACTGCCAGACCGCCCCACATCTCAGGGTGTTCATACAGTGAACACGACGTTCAAGTTACCGTGACGTGGGTAACTCGTCAAGAGCGCGCCACCTTCACCCGATCTGGTTCGCGACTCCGTTGAGAAAACCTCTTGCAAAGCCAGGTGAGTCGCGCCACAATAGGAATACGTTCATAAATTGAACGTTACGTTCAGAAATAAACGAGCCGGGTGCGTTTCCCAGCCGAAAGTTTGCTCCCGTGGAACCCCTGGTTCCCTTCCCGGTCAGTGAGGACCTCATCATGAATGCTCTCCAGCGGACTCTCGTCACCGCCGTCGCTCTTTTCCACCACGCCACTACCCAGCCTGACCCAGGCTCCGGCTCCGCATCACCCGCCGCGGCCGGGGCGGGAGTTATAACCTGCGGCCCCTGGGAAGGGTTGTACTTCGAGGGCAGCGCCTAGCTCCCCCGCGGTACATCGGATCTTAGGACGACAGTCAGAGGTGAAGACATGACCCACTGGCGGCAGAAGCCCAAGCGAAACGACCCCAAGGTGGTCGGCGAGGTCCTCCGCGAACGAAACGAAAGAAGAACAGCTGCCCTGATCGCCTGCATCAGCGAGATGAGCAGGAGGCAGGGTCCGGACGCGGTTACTCATGCCCTGGTTGCTGAACGCGCCGGCGTGCCCGTCCAGTACGTGCAATGGAAATACCCCTCGCGCGAAACGCTCATCGCCCTCGCTCGTGCCTAACCCTGCGGGCGCATCGCTCCCGGAAGCAGGTCAAGGGAGGGGGCCTCAGTTGCGGCCAGGATTTTGAAGCTGCTAGGACAAAGCCTTCGCGACGTCGCGGGCCGCCTGGCGCAGCTGGTCGATGGTGTCGGGCAGCCGGTCCGATTTGAGGCGCTGGACGGGGCCGTTAACCGAGAGTATGCCGACCAACGCACCCGCAACGTCGCGGACGGGGCAGGCGACCACGAAGAGCCCCTCTTCAAGCTCGTCGTCAAGGATGGCGTATTCCTGCTCCCGGACCTGGCGCAGCTCCTTCATGAGAGCCTTCCGGCTGGTGATCGTGTGGGGAGTGTAGGATTCCAGCTTCTCGGGCAGCTCCGTTGCGATTTGCTCATCGCTCAGTTCGGCCAGCAGGACCTTTCCTGTTGCACTGGCGTGTACCGGGTAGGTTCCCCCCAGGTAAAGGTGCGAGACGTTCAGGTAGCGTGAGGCCGAGGCCTCGGCTATCACGTCATAAGCCAACTCACCCCGGACCATGGCGAAGCTGAATGTTTCATTGAGCTTCGCTGCATATTCGTCCAGAACGGGCTGAATCCTGGCGACAGCACCGGTGTAGGGATCGGCAATCCTGCCCAGACGGGCCATCTGCCATCCCAACAGATAGCGGTTGTCGACGCGGTCCACGAAGCCTGTCTGCTCGAGGCTCAGGAGCAGGCGGAAGGCTGTTGGGCGTGTCATCCCCACAGCGTGGGCCAATTCGGTGACGGTGATGCCTTGCCGGTGACGGCCGAGTTCGCTGAGGAGCACGGTCGCCTTGATGACGGACTTGTTGGTCAGGTCCACGGACTCATCGGCAGTCGGCGCTTCGGCTCCTGCCAGTTCCTGCACGTCTGCGCTTCGTTCCGTTGCCATGTCCGCTCCCGGTTCGAGTACTCAAGGCGGGCGGCCTTGTGATGTCGATACCCATCCTATGCTCTTTCAACTAGCGAACGGCGCGTTCAACCGGGGCTTCGAACACCGGCGCTTCCCTGCCACAAATGCGGTATGCGAACTCGTCCAGCCCCCTTTGCCGGTGAGCAGGACCGCGGCCACGCTCTCGGGCAACGGTTCCCGGCTCCGCAGATTGCTGCTGGCTCCAACGACTTCTTCGCTGGTGCTCATGGAACTCCTAAGTTCGTACGTGCCGGGCTTTGCCGGCTGTAGTCCTCGTGTCAGCTCATGACCTTTGCTGCATTGACCTGCCTGGATGCAGCAACGGCGTTGCGGGCCGCGACGGACAGCAGCCCGGTGTCAGAGGCGGTGGGCATGAAGCGGAATCCGAGGGCGGCCATCCTTTCGGAGAGTTCCGGCTCTCCGGTGTAGATACCGGGGGTGACGCCTGCTGCTGTGCAGCGGCGCGCGATGTCCGCGAGGATCCCGTCCGGTCCTTCGCCGGTCAGTTCCTCCAGTGTCACTCCCAGGCTGAGGGACAGGTCGTACGGTCCTACGAAAATGCCGTCCGGTCCGGTGGCGAGAATCTCGTCGAGATTGGCCAGACCGGCGGCTGTTTCGATCATCAGGATGCACAGGGTGTCATCCTGCGGGTTGCCCGTGGCGGGCTTTGGGTACCGGGGGCTTCGGCGGGTTGGTCCGTAGCTGCGGTTTCCGCGCGGGGGGAAGCGGCAGGCGGCTATGAGTGAAGCTGCTGACGCCGCATTCTCCACCGTGGGGAAGATGATTGCGCCTGCACCCGCGTCCAGGATTCGGCCGATGATTCCCATGTCGTGACCGGGAACGCGGACGATGGACGGTACCGAAAACAGGTGCGCAGCTTCGATCAGCGGCTGCATTTCGTGGGTTTCCGGGCCTCCGTGCTGGCCGTCAACGCAGATCCAGCCGAACCCTTCGGCTGCCAGGGTGTCCACGACGGCAGGATCGCGGAAGCTGACCCAAGCCCCGGCATGGATCTCACCGTCGTCGAGGATTAGACGCGGAGTCCGCAGCCCGCTGTTCCGTTCACTTTCACCGTAGATCTTCATTTCTTCGTTCTCCTTGTTGTCAAAGGTTGTTTGGGGCGAATATGCGCTTCGAACGGAAGGGCGCCCTGCCGACGCAAGCCCGGTCAGAGCACCCTTCCGTTCGCGTTTGCGTAGCCGCAGAGTTACTTGACTGCCACCTTGGCCAGGGGCGCTTTGGCCAGGGGTGCTGAGGTGTCGCTCAGGCTCAGGCCTTTGGTCTCCGGTGCCAGGTACTGGGAGATGACAGCACCCAGCACACAGATGCCGGCGGCGATCAGCATCGTGGTTCCCACGCCCAAGCTGTCCACCGACATCGGGAGGATGAATGTTCCCGCTGCTGCGCCGATTCGTGAAAACGCAGTGGCGAAGCCGACCCCGGCACCACGGATTTCCGTGGGAAAGACCTCGCCGGGGTAGACCCCGGTCAGGGCCGTAGAGACGGCGTTGAAAAAGGAGAAGATGATGAAGCAAACCAAGATAACCATCGGCGAGACGTGTGCGAACAGGCCGATGACCACCAATGCGACGGCGGCGATCCACATCGGCGGGATGGACAGCTTGCGGCGTCCGACCTTTTCGATGAGGAACATCGCGGCCAGGGAGCCGGCCACCACCACGCCGTTGAGCAGCAGCGCTCCGGCCAGGCCATCTTCAACGCCCAGGCTCTCAAGCACGATCGGCGCGAAGGTGGCGATCGCGAAGTACGGGGTGACGTTGCAGACCCAGTACATGCACACGAAGATCGTCGCGTTGCGGTATTGCGGGGAGAAGAGTTTGCGGAAATTGGGCTTCTCCGCCTTCTCGTACGCCAGGTCCCTGACGTCTGCTTCCTCCATGAACTCCTGGGCAACGGCGAGCCCCTCCTCAATCCGCCCCTTGCTGATGAGCCAGCGCGGGGATTCGGGGGAACCGAGCCGGAGCAGGAAGACGATCAGGGAAGGGACGGTGCTCATGCCCAGGATGATGCGCCAGTCGGCGTGGATCGATGTGGACAGGTAGTACCCCACGGCGTAGGAGATCAGGTAGCCGACGTACCAAGCTACCTCCTGGAATGCCATGAGCTTGCCCCTCAGCTTGGCCGGAGAGAATTCGACGAGCAACGGCCAGCCGATCGCGTAATCGGCGCCAATTGCCATACCCATGACGAGGCGGATCAGGAACAACTGCCAGGCATCCGCGACGAAGAACTGAGCAGCGGAGCCAAGCAGGAAGATGGCGAGGTCGACGATGAACATCGGCTTGCGCCCGACCTTGTCGGCCAAGTAACCGCCGATGGGGCCACCAAAGAAGATGCCGATCAAGGCAGAAGCGCCGATCAGGCCCTGCCAGGTGGCGGAGAGGCTCAGATCCGACGTCAGCGCCGGCATGACGAGCCCGATGCCGCCCAGGATGAAGCCGTCGATGAACATGCCGCCGGCGATCACCGCGCTGAGCTTGTACAAGAACCGCCTCTTTTGCGGATCCGGGGCGACCGACGACTGCAAAGATGGCCTCGGGGCCGGGGTAACAGGTGTATTCACGATGGACTTCCTTGTAGATCGTGCTATTTCGAACGGGATGAAAGCTCGCCTGCGATGTCAGCGCGGCGGATTTGGGGGGCTGAGTAGTCAGGCCCGATTCGTTCATTTTTCGAACGTCGTGCTCAAAAATATGGCATGCGCCACATCCCGTGTCAATAGCTGTTGCGTAATCTCCCTGACGAAAAAAGAACCCTTGACAGTGAGCTGGCTTACCTTCTAAATTGAACGCAGTGTTCAGTTTATGAACGTAGATCCCTAGTTGTCGCCTTGCCAGGCACGAGTCCAAGGAAGCACCGCTGCCATGAAAAATGAACCCCTGAGCCTTTTCGCCTTTGACGTCTTCGCCCCGTCCCATCTGACATCGGGGTCATGGCGCGCTGAGGGCGACCAAGGCTCCCGCTATACGGACCTGCAGTATTGGACGGGCGTAGCGCAGATGCTGGAAAAGTCGGGCTTCGACGGCATTTTCTTCGCCGACAACCTCGGCTATCACGATGTGTTCCGGGGGAACAGTGATGCCGCGCTGCGCGACGCCGCGCAGTTCCCCATCAATGACCCGACCGTGTTGATCAGCGGCATGGCGGCCGTGACGAAGCACCTCACCTTCGGGGTGACCTGCTCGGCGACGTATGAACCGCCCTATCTGCTGGCCCGCAAGTTCAGCACCCTGGACCACCTGACTTCCGGGAGGGTTGGCTGGAACATCGTGACCTCGTACTCGGAGGCCGCGGCCCGCAACCTCGGCAAGGTGCAGCAGCTTAGCCCGGCTGAGCGTTACGACCTTGCCGATGAGTACATGGACGTCGTCTACAAGCTCTGGGAAGGTTCATTCGAGGAGGACGCCGTGGCCCGGGATGCCGAATCGGCTACGTACATCGACCCGGCGAAGGTGCACCCGATCAACCACTCCGGCCAGCACTTCACTGTGCCCGGCTTCCACCTGTGCGAGCCGTCCCCCCAGCGCACGCCTGTGCTGTTCCAGGCCGGGTCGTCCTCCAGGGGCATGGAATTCGGCGGCAAGCATGCTGAGGCCGTCTTCATCCAGAGCACCTCCGTGGAGGGTGCCAAGCGCTCAGTGGCCAAGCTCCGCCAGGCAGTGGCAGACGCGGGCCGCGACCCCCGCGACGTCAGGGTAGTCATCCTGCTCACTGTGGTGGTGGCTCCCACCGACGAAGAAGCCCAAGCCAAGTACCAGCAGGCCGTGGAGAACGCACCAATCGATGGAATCCTGGCACGCTTCAGCGGTTGGACCGGCATCGATATGTCCGAGTACGACTTGGACACCCCCTTGCGGTCCGTTGGAACGAAGGCAGGGCAGTCGATGGTGGACATGTTTTCCAAGGCCGACCCCGACCGGGACTGGACCCCGCGCCAGATCGCCGAATTCCTCGCCGTCGGCGGTACAGGTTCCACGATCATCGGCTCCCCGGAAACCGTCGCCGCAGAACTGCGCCGCTGGCGTGACGAGGCCGACGTCGACGGCATCAACCTCAGCTACATCACCAAGCCCGGCAGCTGGGAAGACTTCATCGAGCTGGCCCTGCCCGAACTCCGCGCCCAGGGAATCGTTTCCCCAGCCCGCCCGGAAGACCAGGAACCGGTAACACTGCGGGAAAAGCTCTTCCCCGGCCACAAGTACACGCTGGACTCCCACCCCGCCACCGAACACCGTACCAAGCACCTGAGCGAAGCCACCCGCTGACGCCCAGCTGAACCAGCAATATCAACGGAGATACTTCAATGACTAAACAGACAGACGTAGTCGTCATCGGTGCCGGTCTTGCCGGCCTCATCACTGCCCGTGAGCTCGGCAACCGCGGCCACAACGTGGTCGTCCTGGAAGCCCGCGACCGTCTTGGCGGCCGCTTGTGGACCGATCGCCGCCTGGGCCAGAACCTGGAGATCGGCGGCAACTGGCTGCACTGGACCCAGCCGCATGTCTGGGCCGAGGTCACCCGCTACGGCCTCGAGGTTTCCCGCGGCCCGCGCTCCGAGGAAACGTTCTGGCTCGCCGGGGACGAAGTGCGCCGCGGCACGCTGGAAGACTTCATGTCACTGATCGACCCCGGCATGACCCGGCTGCTCGAAGACACCATGAAGTGGCTGCCCCGACCGGATGCACCGCTGACGGTGGAGAACCTGGCCGACGTCGACCAGTACAACCTGCAGGAAATGCTGGACAAGCTGGACCTCTCCGAGGACGAGCGGAACGCGAATGAGGCAGCCTGGGTGGGCCACTTCAACGCACCCCTGGACCAGTGCGCCTACGTCAACGCCCTCCGCTGGACCGCCGCATCATCCGGCCATTGGCACCTCATGCACGAGGCCTCAGCGATCTTCCGTCTGAAGAACGGCAACGACACGCTGACCAAGGCGATCGCCGAGGACACCAACGCTGACATCCGCCTCAACGCCCCGGTGACCGCCGTCCGCCGCAACAGCGGGGGAGCCACCGTCACCTACGGCGATGGCCAGGAAATCGAGGCCAAGAAGGTCGTCATCACCCTGCCGCAGAACGTGCTGCACAAGCTCGATGTCCAGCCCGCCCTGTCCGACGGCAAGCTCGCCGCCAGCCGGGAAAAGACCGCGTCCCAGGGCGTCAAGGCCTGGATCCGGGTCAGGGGACCCATCAAGCCGTTCTTCGCCTACTCGGCCCAGGACAAGCCCCTGTCCGTAATCCGCACCGAATTCATCGGTGAAGACGACGCCGTCCTGGTCGGCTTCGGTGCCGACGCGGACCGCATCGACGTGACCGACATCGAACAGGTCCAGGAAGCCATCAAGGTATGGCGCGACGACCTGGAAGTCCTCGAGGTGGCCGGCCACCACTGGATGTCCGATCCTTACGCCGAGGAGACCTGGCAGATCCAGCGCCCCGGCCAGCTCACCAAGTACCACCGGGAACAGCAGGTCAGCGAGGGCGCACTGCATTTCGCCAGCGGCGACATTGCCAACATCTGGGCCGGCTTCTTCGACGGCGCTGTCGAGAGCGGCCTGCGCGCCGGCCGCAACATCCACGCAGAGCTCCAGGAACAGCCATGAGCGCCCCCGCACTCGAAGGTCGTCGGATCGACTCCGACCAATACCGGGCCGTCATGCGGCACCTGCCCACCGGCGTTGCCGCGATCTGCTCCACGGACCCGGTCACGGGGGCCCAAAACGGCATGATCGTGGGAACCTTCGCCTCACTGTCAATGGAGCCCCCGCTGGTGACCTTCAGCGTCACCCACACCTCCACAAGCTGGCCCAAAATTGCAGAGATCGGACGGTTCAGCGTCAGCCTCCTCTCCGATGACCAGCAGCAGGTCTGCCGTGCACTCTCGGCGAAGGGTGAGGACAAGTTCAGCGCCGTGAACTGGTCCGAATCCGGGTGGGGCACTCCACACATCCACGGTTCGCTTGCCTGGTTCGACTGCCGGACCGAGCAGCAGATCGTTGCCGGAGACCACCTGATCGTCGTCGCCAGCGTGCTGGAAATGACGCCCGGCGAGGGAACTCCCCTCATCTTCCACGGCGGTCGCTTCGGAAGCTTCCGTGAAATCGCCTGACCTGCGAAGCCGCCTGATCAAGGAGCACTGATATGGACATCACCCCAGCAACAGCCGCCACCCCCGTGGCCGACATCACGCCCGCCTACTACCGACAGGTACTGGGCAAACTTCCCACCGGCGTCGTGGCCATCACCGGCGTCAACGATGACGACGAAAGACTCGGCCTCGTCGTCGGCACCTTCCAGTCCCTGTCACTGGACCCGCCGCTGGTCATGTTCTGCGTCGACAAGTCGTCCTCCACCTGGCCGAAACTGCGCAAGCTCCAGAACTTCACAGCCAACATCCTCTCCGATGACCAAGTCAGTATCTGCCGGTCCCTGTCCCGCAAGGGACCCCAGAAGTTCGAAGGGCTCCCCTGCACCACAGGCCCCTTGGGAACCCCGCACCTGGACGGCGCGACTGCCTATATCGACTGCGTCGTCACAGCCGAGGTCGTGGTGGGCGACCACTACATGGTGGTCGGAGCCGTGACCAACATGAACGAAGGAACCGGCAACGCCCTGATCTTCAGGGGCGGCAAGTTCGGCCAGTACCAGCCCATCGAAATCCCGGCACCGGAAGTAGCAAGGAGTGCATCATGAACCGACGGGAAACCATTCTCAACGCCTGGAACCGCGCCTGGGGCGACGGGGACCTCACGGACTTCGAGCAGCTGCTCGCACCCGGGTACGTCCGCCGATCCAAGTCAGGCAGTGAAGATTACGCCAGCCTGAGGAAAACCATCGAGGCCACCCACGCAGCCTTCCCGGACACAACCACCGAGATCCTGCACATCATCGAAGACGGAGCCACCGCCGCGATCCACTGGCAGACCCAGGGCACGCATCAGGGTGAATTCATGGACGTCCCCGCGACCGGCCGGAGCATCACCGTTTCCGGCGCATCCTTCCTCCGCTTCGAAAACGACCAACTTGCAGAGGAATGGGTGGTCTGGGATCCACGCGAGCTCCTCTCAGCTCTCGGCATCTGGCACCTGGGACCCGGCAACGCCTAGGCAGAACGCCCACGGGCGCTTACCGACCACGGGCAGCAGCCCCTCCCGCACCGCCGCCCACACATGCTTTCAACCGCCCAGGAGGCGCGACAATGACTCTTCAAGGACATTCCCTCATCGCTGGGGAGACCGTCACCGGCACCAGCGGAACGACCTACGGGATTAACCCCGCCACGAACGAACAGCTGGAACCGGCCTACACCCTCATCAGCGAGCAACAGCTGAAAGCTGCCACGGACGCAGCCACCGATGCCTTTGACTCCTTCAGCACCCTCGAACCCGAGCAGCATGCGCGGTTCCTGGACGCAATTGCCGAGAACATCGACGCCATCGGTGATGAACTGATCGAGCGGGCCTCCACAGAAACCGGGCTCGGCGCCGACCGGCTGCGGGGCGAACGGGCCCGCACCACAGGACAGCTGCGGCTCTTCGCTGACGTCGTGCGACGGGGAGACTTCCGTGGTGTCCGCATCGACCCGGCTCTGCCCGACCGGGCTCCCCTTCCGCGGGCCGACATCCGGCAGCGCCAGATCCCGCTCGGCCCCGTAGCCGTTTTCGGCGCCAGCAACTTCCCGCTGGCCTTCTCCGTCGCAGGCGGCGACACAGCCTCGGCCTTCGCAGCCGGCTGCCCGGTGATCGTCAAGGCACACAACGCCCACCCCGGCACCGCCGAGCTGGTCGGCCAGGCCATTGTCAACGCCGTCCGCGACCTTGACCTGCACCCGGGCGTCTTCTCCCTTATCTACGGCTCGGGTGCGAGCATCGGCCAGGCGCTGGTGGCGGATCCCGCCATTAAGGCGGTGGGCTTCACCGGTTCCCGCGGCGGCGGTACCGCGCTGATGCGCACGGCTGCAGCCCGCCCGGAACCGATCCCGGTCTATGCGGAAATGTCCTCCATCAATCCTGTCTACGTTTTCCCCGGCGCGCTGAACGGGGACGTTGAAACGCTCGCCCAGCAGTACGTCGCCTCCGTCACCGGCAGCTCGGGGCAGCTCTGCACGTCGCCCGGGCTGGTTTTCGTTCCCGCCGGTGAGGCCGGAGACCAGTTCACGGCGGCCGTAACCGAGGCTGTCACGCAGCTTTCCGGACAGACCATGCTCAGCGGCGGGATCGCCTCTGCCTGGGAACACGGCCATAATGCGCTGGAGTCCGCCGCCGACGTCGAGCTGATCGGCCGGGGCAAGGGCGGCCCGACCGCGAACGCGCCAGCCCCCGCAGTGTTCGGGGCGGACCTGGATGTCTTCACCACAAACCCGGTGCTGCATGAGGAGGTCTTCGGCGCCGCCAGCCTCGTCGTCCGCTACAAGGGAGTTGAAGACCTGATCGAGGCCACCCGATTGCTGGAAGGACAACTCACGGCCTCGCTGCACGTGGCCGAGGAGGACTACCCCGTTGCCTCGGGCCTGATCCCTGCCCTGGAGCGCAAGGTCGGCAGGATCCTCATCAACGGATGGCCCACGGGTGTGGAAGTCGGCCACGCCATGGTCCACGGCGGCCCCTACCCGGCCACGTCCGATTCGAAGACGACGTCGGTGGGCACACTGGCGATCAACCGGTTCCTGCGCCCGGTGGCGTACCAGAACTTCCCGGAGCAGCTGCGCCCGGCACCCCTGCAGGATGCGAACCCGTGGAACGTCAACCGGCTGGTCGATGGCAAGCCCGAACAGGCTGGCTAGAAACTTCCGCGCACCTCATGCTTCCGGCCCCGGATAGACCTCTCCCAACACAGAATCATCCGGGGCCGGAAATCCACCTTTACCAGGCAGACAAAGGACTTCATCATGCCAACCATTACGCTCGAAAACATCGCGGACACCCTCCGCACGGCCCGCCTTCAGGGCGAACCGATCGCAGCCCCGACCGAGACGTGGCCGTCTCTTGACGCGGATGCCGCATTCGAAGTGCAAAAGATCAACGTCAGCCACGCCGTGGCCGACGGCGACCGTCTGGTGGGCTACAAGCTCGGCAACATCGCCAAGGTCATGCAGGACGCCTTCGGCCTCGACCAGCCGGACTACGGGCATCTGCTGGCCAGCACCTTCACCTACGAGGGCACCACGCTCGACCGGAATAAGTTCATCGAACCCTTCGTTGAACTCGAGCCCGCATTCGTGCTGAGAGGGCACCTCGGCGGCCGCAACACCACCATCGCAGACGTCATCAATGCCATCGATTACGCTTTGCCGGCGATTGAAATCATCGACTCCCGGGTCAAGGACTGGGCGATCGGACTCCCGGACACGCTGGCGGACAACGGCTCCACCGGGGCCATCATTCTCGGCGGCACCCCCCGGCACGTCACGGACCTGAACCTGCGCGACACACGGGGCGTCCTGCGGTTCAATGACCGGGAAGTTATCGCCGGGACCACCGGCAACATTCTCGGCAACCCGTTCGCCGCCGTCGCCTGGCTCGTCAACCGCCTCGCCGACTACGACGTCGAGTTCGAACCCGGGCAGGTCATCCTCCCCGGCAGCTGCCTGCAGGCAGTCCCCATGAAGGATGCCGGCCGCTGGTCAGGGACCTTCGAAGGCTGGGGCACCATCGAATTCGACGTCTCGGTTTAGCAGAGAGCCGAACCGGTGTGCCCGCCCCTGTACGGGCCGGGCACATCGGTCAGAACCTGCTTCAAGACGGTCTGGCTAGTCCTCGTTTCCCAGCCCCGCTTGCTCCATGAGTTCCGTCAGCCATGGCCGGTGTTCACGGTGGAACGCTATCCCTTCGGGCAGACCCTGAACGGTTGGTTCAGATCCCTTGATATCGATGGTGATGCGGCCGGCCGCCATTGGCGCATTGGTGATGTGCAGGTCACCGTATGAATCGGGGAGTGCCGGGTCCATCCAAAAGCCGCCACGGGAAATGTGGGCGTCGTACCGCATCAGGCTTGTAATCAACATGATCGGCGTGGTCGCTGCCCACGCCTGTGGGGAACAGGCCGTTGGATAGGGCACAGGCTCGGCGACCTGGTCACGGCTGAAACCGCAGAAGAGTTCCGGGAGACGGCCGTCGCTGTAATCGGCCGCCTCGAACAGGGCGGTGGCGATGCGCTGTGCCTCTTCCACGAAGCCGTACCGCATCAGTCCGACGGCGATGATCGCGTTGTCATGCGGCCAGACCGAGCCGTTGTGGTAGCTCGCGGGGTTGTAGGCGCCCATGTCGCTCGCGAGTGTTCGCACACCCCAGCCGCTGAACATCTCGGGGGACATGAGCCTTTCGGCTACCAGGGGGACCTTGTCTTCATCCATGATGCCGTGCCACAGGCATTGCCCCATGTTGGAGGCGCATGCATCGACTTGCCGTTTCCGGCCGTCCAGGGCGATAGCGTAGTAGCCGCGGTCGGGCATCCAGAATTCCTCGTTGAATTTCTTTTTCAGCTGTGCTGCTTCCGCGGCGAGCCGGGCCGCCAAAGGCGCGTCACCGGCGTCGTACGCCAACAAAGCCCGGGCCAGATATGCGCTGTAGGTCAAAGCCTGGACCTCGCACAGCGCGATAGGGGGTTCGGCGATACGACCGTCCGCGAAGTTGACGCCGTCCCAGGAGTCCTTCCAGCCTTGATTGATGAGGCCTTGGTCATTGAGGCGCTCATACTCGACGAAGCCGTCGCCGTCCCTGTCCCCGTAGTCCCGAACCCAGTCCAGCGCGCGGTCGGCGTGAGGCAGCAGTGCGGCGATGGTGTCCTTGGCGAAACCCCAACGGCTAACCGATGCGAGTGTCATCACGAACTGTGGAGTCGCGTCCACGCTGCCGTAGTAGACGGACTTGCCGCCCAGGGAAAGCCCGCTGGAGACGCCGAGCCGGACCTCGTGAAGAATCTTCCCCGGTTCCTCCTCGCTCATGGGATCCACCACCCGGCCTTGGCGGTCAGCCAGCGTCTGCAACGTGCCCAGTGCCAGCGACGGGTCCACCGGTAGGGCCATTTCCGAAGCCGTGAGCGAGTCCCGGCCGAAGAGCGTCATGAACCAGGGCGCCCCGGCGGCCACGACGATCCGCTCCGGATGGGCGGGATCCTCAATGCGCAGCGCGCCCAGATCGTCGTAGCTGCGGCGCAGAGTCCGTTCGATGGAACGGTTGCCTATATGCAATTTGGGAATCCTCGCTACCCAATCCTGGCGCCGACGGTCGCTGGGAGACATCTCACCTCGAACCGGACGAACAAACGACGCCACCGGTGCAGAGCCGTCGACAGTGGGCACCACGGTCAGCAGGGTGCTCCACTCTCCATGTGGCGGGACAACCACCCGGTAGGTCAGGGCCTCCGGGGTGACGTCGGCGCCGCTGGAATAAACGACGACGCCCTTCCGGACGTCCTGCCAGACCGCCCTAATGGTCAGCGAGTCCGCGTCCGCGTGACGGGATTCTTCCCAGTGCCGTTGGACGCGCGCCTCTTTCACCTCGAAGAGATCCGCGAAGTCCGATTCGACGTTCAGGTTTACCACGCATGCGGCTTCGTCCGAGGAGTAGTTCCGGATGGTGATCTCCTCAAGGACCCCGACACCCACTTCCCGCAGGCGTTCCACGATCAGCGGACTGTCCGCGTACCCATCGGAGCGGGGGACGCGGCCAATGAACAAGGCCCGATAAGGTTCCTTCGCCGATGCTGTCAGCGGCTCCAGAGGCTGCCCATTGATTGCCAGGTTCCAGCGGGACAAGATGCGGGTGTCCTCGTGGAAAACACCGTGCGGATGCTCCGGATGGATGTCACCATTCGCCGACGAAATACAGAAGGATGAACCCTCCACCAAAGTAACCGTGCCTGCCCCCACAGGCCCGGCAGCCGTGTCAGCATTCCATCCAGCCATCCCCGCCTCCTTCAACGGTTCAAGACCGGGGCGGCGTTATGCGAGTCTGGGTCCAGCCATCGATCGCCCTTACCCCGTTGGCTAGACGCTACGCCTGTACTGCCTCGGATAATAGGCACTCGGCCCGTCCAACATTGAGCCTGGTCGCAGTCGCGTCCTTCGACTCCTAAGTACTTCTGCTAATTCTCTGTCGCCCACCCGCACACGCACTTCGGGGGCAGCGGAAATCGATTGGTTGAACAGTGGTCGGGAGGGGAGAGGCCGCGCACTGACCAGAAAATGCACTGTAGGGCACCTCGCCAAAACGCAAACGGACGACGGCGGGACGTCCCGCCGTCGTCCGCTGTGTTGACCTTGTTTCGCTCCGATGTAATAAACGCGACTTCCCCGGAAACTAAGCGAGTGTACTCACAACGCATATTGGGGAGGCTCGACAGCTACATGAAAAAGACCATTCGCACCAGAGCAGGGCTGGTAAGTATCGCCGCAGCACTGTCCCTCGCGGTATCCGGCATCCTGCCTGCCCAGGCGGCAGACACACCGCACACCAACTGGAACTTCGCAATCGACTCAACCGCGAATGTGGTTGCTTATGATGGCGCCGGCACTCTCTGGTCCTATTCCTGGATGTCACCCGGGGTGACGCCGCAGCGCAGGGCCATTGGGCCGGCAGGGTCTACGGTCCCGAAGGTTTTCTTCGTTACCAACTGGAACTCTGACGATGCCGGTGTTCCGGATCTGATCGTGCAGAACAAGAACGGCACCCTGACATACCGTGAGGGAATCAGCACCGGCGGGTTCCACGATTACGCGATCGGCACCGGCTGGCAGAACTACGAGATCACCGTGGGCCAGTGGAAGAAGACGGACAAATACCCGTCCATCATCGCCAGGAACAACGCCACGGGTGACTTGTTCCACTACGGAAACCCGTCGGGGAAGGGTCTTTCACCGCGGGTGAGGATCGGCCGCGGCTGGAATGGGCTGTCCTTCAATCTGCTGGACTGGGATAGGGACGGCAACAACGACGTTGTTGCCAAAAATTCCTCCGGGCAACTCAAGTTGTACCGGACCAACGGTGCCGGATCGTTCATCTCCGAACCCCGCGCGACTATCGGCACCGGCTGGAACGCCATGAGCTCCATCCGCGCCATGTCAGGACTCACCGGCAACGGGACGGTCGGCCTGATGGCTCGGGACAGTGCGGGGGTCCTTCACTACTACCCGGCAAACAGGAGCGCTTGGGCGCCGCGGCAGACCTTCACCAAGGGCTGGGCTCTGTACACCATCGCAGGCAACTGACGGCGTGGTGTGTCACGAAGGACTTATTTTGGGACGCCTGCGAGCATTGCCGACGGGCGTCAGGGGCGCTGGAAACATCCCGTATTTAGGCCACGCCCGGGATTTATGGCGCGAATGGGCCTGAGGCGAGGGCGCGGAGAATTCGCCCGGCGTTCTGCAGTGCGTTGGTCGCCTGGGCTGGATCTTTGGATGTGTCTTGGGCCGTGAGGTCCCGCAGCGCTATTACCTTTGACAGGCCTAGTTGGCGGGCTGCTTGCTGGTCCAGGGTCGAGGCGCCAACGACTGCAGCCACCGGGGTGTTTCCTGCGCGGCTGCATACGGCGGAGATAAGTTTGCCGCCTGATGTCTGGTCGTCGAGGCGTCCTTCTCCGGTCACGAGCATGTCGCACTGCTGCGCGTGCGTGTCGAAGCGCAGCAGATCCAGGAAGTAGTCGGCTCCGGAGACGAGGGAGCCGCCCAGAAGGAGGAGGCCGAAGCCAATGCCCCCGGCGCTGCCGGCTCCGGGGATATCGGCGAGGGCGGGCGCGTCGATGTTTGGGATGGTGTTGCAGGCTTGGACGAGGGCGCGGAGGCCTTGGTCGAGCACCGCGACCAGCTCAGGGTCCGCTCCTTTCTGCGGTCCGAAGACGTGCGCGGCCCCTTGAACTCCGCATAGGGGGCTGGTTACGTCGCTGGCACCGATGAGTTCAATTCCATCGAAGTCGAATGCGGTCCTCAAATCGACGTGCGCTATTCGGTGAAGTGAGCCTCCGTCCGGTTCCAGCAGGCGTCCTTGTTCGTCCCGAAACTCCGCGCCGAGGGCGGCAAGCATTCCGGCCCCGCCATCGGTGCTGGCGCTGCCTCCGAGGGCAATGACGATGGTCTTCGGTTCCAGGAGCGCAGCAGCCAGGATGGCTTCGCCCAAGCCCCGGCTCGACGCCGCCAAGGGACGTAACGGGCCCTGCACCGTGGCAAGACCGCAGGTTCCTGCCACTTCCACCACCGCTGTTGTCCCGTCAAAGGCGATCTGGGTGAACTGCACTTCGCCGTCGGCGTTGTGGACCTCAACTGTTTGCGCCCGTGAGCCGGCGAACACGGCTGCCTCGACGCTCCCGTCTCCGCCATCGGCGAGGGGGAGGACTGTTACCTGGACCTGTGCGTCGGTGGTCAGGGAGTCGATTCCTGAGCGGATGGCTTCGGCGACGCCAAGCGCACTCAGGCAGCCTTTGAACTTGTCAGGGGCGACCAGAACGCGCGTGGCACGGGGGGCGGCGTCACGGGCATGCGGACCGGATTCCTCGCGGGGGCGGCCGGCTGTGAGTTGACTCATGCTGTTTCCTTCAGTGCGGTGTTGGGGAGGGCTATGCGTCGTTGCTGTGTCCAACAAAGTAGACATCACAAAACTCATATTGTCTAGCAATTTATATAATTTTGTCTGACAATCACAAGTGGATGTGCCTAACCAAAGGCGATAAAGTGGCGGGGAAACAGAGGAGTTCCCAGTGACAGCCCAGCCAGCGACCGCGTCCCGCGTCGATGTCATAGCCGATGACATGCGCTCGCGGATTCTGCGCGGCGAATACGTTGGCGATACCTCCTTCACCGAAACGGACGTCGCCACCCGCTACGACGTAGCCCGGCCCACCGCGAAGGCCGCAATAGAAAAGCTTGTTTCCGAATCAGTGCTCGAGCGCAGCACGAACAAGACGGCAAGAGTCATCAAACTCGGGCCCGAAGATGTCCGCGACATCTACTTCACGCGGGCGCGGCTTGAAAAAGCCGTCCTCCTGCAACTGGCGCAGGCACGTTCGGTTCCGGCCGGAGCAATAGCCGCCCAGCGGGAACTCGAACTACTGGACGCCAACTCCGGCTTTGACACCGTGGACCCGGACATGCGCTTTCACATGGCACTCGTGGACAGTATCGGCAGTCCAAGAACCAGCCGCATGTACGGCTCACTCGTCTCCCAGGTCAAACTCTGCATGGCCCAGATCCAGGGCCTCCAGCTCGTCCAGCCCGAACGCATCATCAAAGAACACCAACACCTGCTCGAACTCATAGAAGCCGGCGACGGAGCCGCTGCCAGCAACGTCCTCGACGAGCACCTTAGCCGCCCCAGAGAACGCCTCGTGGCCGCCGTGGGCGGAGTGCCGGGCCCGGAAGCGTTCCGCGACTAAATCCCGGGACTCGCCATCTCCTTCCCTGTTGGAGACGCGAGGGTGCCGGCCCGCCCCTGACGGTCACTTCTGATCCCTGCCGGGTTCACGGCTCACGCCTTCTGAGCGTTGCCAAGTTCGTAGATGGCGTGGTCCAGGAGGTCCCGCTGGATGGGGCGCAGCATGTATGAGCCGTGGAGGTAGGCGTCAATTTCCATGGTTCCCGCGTCTCCGCCGATGCTGAAGTAGTGCATCCATAACTCATCGACATCAAGGTCGGCCTGCCGGAATGCTTTGGCCGTCAGGTCCCGTTGAGCCTCGCCGTCCGAGTCAACGCTCATGGCGTTCGGTCGAGGTCCGTCGTCGGTTCAAGAGTCTCGTGGGCTACGGCGCTAAGAGGGATCTCCTGCGTGCGGGCGCGTGCGATCATGACCTGCAGGGCGGCCCTCTCGCTCACGCGGAGGCGCTCCATGAGCACGCCCTTGGCCATGTCAATCAGGCTCCGGCTGTGCAGGGCGTCCTTCAGTGCGTCACTGAGTTGCTCGGCGCGTTCCCGGGCCTGGAGGTTGGCCAGGATGAGCGCAGCAGGTCCGGCAAGAAGGGACAAGACCTGTTCGCTGCGTTCGTCGAAGGCGTGGGGCACATCTGCATAGACCTTCATCGCGCCAATAGCCTCGGGTTCACTGCGTCCGGTCACGTCCGGAACCAGGAGGGGAACGCTGATGCAGGACAGTAAGCCAAGACGGGCGCCCGCCCTGCTCCATTCCGGCCAGTGTTGATCATGGCGAAGGTCGTCCACCCGCACCGTCTGGGCGCTCGCCCAGGCCGCGAGGCAGGGTCCATCGCCGAGATCGTACTGCAGCCGGTCGGCCCGCTTCACGATGCTGTTGGTGGACGCTGTGCTCGTCGGCCGGCCGTGGGCATCGATGAGCGTGCCTCCGGCGCCGACGCTGCCGGGCAGGCTTTGGTGCGCTGCCTGTGCAATGTTGGCGACGGCCCGGTCAACCACTGGTTCTGTGAGCAGGAGGCCCGTGACCCGAGCGAAGATCTCGGGCAGCTCGCCTGCCATTGGGTGCTTCCGCGTCACTGGCTGGCCTCACATGTCATCAGGGTCGTGAGCATCCCTCTGGAGGGATACGTCCGGCAGGTGCTTCCCATCATAGTGCTGCGCCCTGCAAGGACTGCCGTGGGCTTACTGCTGTGCTTCGTCATCACGTTTCACCTGCTCTGGGAGCTTTGAGCCGTTCAAGATGTCCGTGGCTATCTGCTTCAGTTGTTGTTTGCTGGACCGTGCCATCTCATGCAGAAGAGTGGCAGCATCCTCGCGGCTGCCCCGGGTTTGGGCCATGATGAGGCTCAGGGCGGCGTCAATGATTGCCCTGGACTGCAGCGCCCCGTGCAGGCCTTCGGGATGGATCTCCAGCCGGTGCACCCGAAGCGCCAAGCGGAGAATCCGGGACAGCGGCACCGCATACGATTCCACCGCGGCAATGGTTGCCGCATTAAACGTGTGTGTGCTCCGGGCATAACAATTGAGAGCTGCCGCTGCGTTCGGTCCTGCATTTACCGGAACGGCAAGGACCGATGTGATGCCGTCGTCCGTGACCGCCTGTGAGTACCGACTCCACCGTTCGGACGTTTTGAGGTCCGAGACGAGGACGGTTCGGTTTTCCCGGAGCGCTGTGAGGCAGGGGCCGTCGTCGAATCCGTACTGTCTTTCGTCCATCTGCTTGGCACTGTCGCTGCTGCTGGCCGCGGTGACCGGCCGCCCGTCACGCTCGAGTGAAATCGCGCACAGCATCGGTTCGGGTGCGGCGAGTTTCGAAGCAGAGAAGACCGTCAGTTCAAGGAGGAAATCGTCAAATCCGGGGCTTTCCAGCAGGAGATCCTGCAGTTGTTCCA
Source organism: Arthrobacter sp. P1_B11 (assembly GCF_056406715.1). Taxonomy (NCBI): domain Bacteria; kingdom Bacillati; phylum Actinomycetota; class Actinomycetes; order Micrococcales; family Micrococcaceae; genus Arthrobacter; species Arthrobacter sp. P1_B11. Next base: position 1,546 of record NZ_JBFTZQ010000024.1, on the reverse strand, counting down.
TCGTCGGCGACGGGAGTTGCCCTGGCGCCGGTGGCCGGCCAGACTCAGCGGTCATCGCATGCCTCGATCCACTTGGAGCCGGGTCCCCCGATCCGTCTTTTTTGGCCGGATTCAACGTCCGGGGATGATCGCGGACTCCTTGCGTCCACGGCCATGACGCGACAAACAGGCCGAATACGACCCCGGGAGTCCTGAAGTTGGCTCCGCACTTGGTGATCGCTTCGCCGCTGATTCTGAGCCTACTCTCCATGGACCGCGCAGGAAACAAGTGCAAGCAGGGGCCCCGGAATATCTGCGGCGGCCTGGGCGCCGGAGGCCAGACGTGGAACGCTACATCCGCAGGTCGCGGATGTAGCGTTCCAGGTCGAGTCGCAGGGCGGATTCGGTATCCGGCCTGCTCCGTTTAAGCCGCTGGACGAGCGTTTCGGCGGTGGCGAGCACTTTCCGGCCGTTGTGCGTGAGCCGGATATTTGTGTAGCGGCGGTCGCCGGCGCGTTCTCTGCTCAGGAAGCCAAGCCCCTGGAGTCGGCGGACCACCCTGCCCAGGCTTTGCTTGCTCACACAGAGCAGCGCGGCGAGGTCGGACACGGTGACCGGCTCGAGTTCCGCCACCGACTCCATTATGTCCAGCGAGGCTTTGGTCAAGCCCAACTGCGTGAGGTTGCGGTTGATCTGCAGCTCATCCAGACGGGCAGCGATGCTGAGGAGCCGGTGTGTTGGCCAGCGTTCCGGTCCTGTCGAATGAGCCAGGCTCATGCTGGCTCACGTGTTTTGGACGTGGTCCTTGGCATCCGTGGCGGTCTCTTTGACCTCGGAGGCGGCAGTTTGCCCTTCCTCCTTGACGTGCTGGGCGGCGTCGGTGGCGGTGGCTTTGACGTTTTCCATGGCTTCTTGGGCGGGTTCCTTCAAACCCTGCGCCATGTCCTTGGCTGCTTCGGTCAGCTGCGTGGTGACCGGTTCCGCGGCGGATTTTAGGGCGTCGGCAGCCTCGCGTTCCTTCTCGCTCGGCGGGATCAGCGAGGAGACCAGCAGCCCGGCGCCGAACGCGATCAGGCCGGCGGCGAGAGGGTTGCCCTGGGTTTTGGCGGCCGCCTTGTGCGGGACATCGCCGATGGCCTCGCCTGCGTCGTGAAGGGTGGAGCCGACCGCGTCGGTGGCGTCACTGATGGCGCTTCCGGTGCTGTGGGCGGCGTGGTGTGCGGTGCCGGAGGCGCTGTGAGTGGCGTGTTCGGCGGTGCCCATGACTTTCTCCTTTACTCCGAAAACGGCGTCCTTGACCTTGCTGGTCTGGCGGTGGACGATGTTGGACGGTGTTACTTTGTCGGCCACGGCGTCCACGTTGGTGCCGAGGCGTGCGCGGGTGGCTTCGATGTCGGCGCGGATGGCGTCCGGGTTTTCACTCATCGGTGGTCTCCATTGGGTTTCAGGGTGGGCGGGATTTCCTGGACGGTCTCAACGGTCTGGGGCATGCCCTTGATGGCCTTGAGTTCCTTGCGTCCTACCGATGCGAGGACCGCGGCGATGATGCCCCAGATGACTGCAACGA